>NZ_JBHXJK010000020.1:17364-96916 GCF_042723255.1 Amycolatopsis thailandensis | reverse complement strand
GGGACGAGGGCCGCCGGAGCGCGTTTAGCCCGCTAAACGCGCTCTCGGCGCTGGGTGTGAAGCAGGTCGCAGGGGTCTGGGAGGGCAGCGCGGTACGGTCCGGAGAGGGGCCCTCAGGTTCCACGCGCCCCGGCCGTCGGAGTCGAGCAGGAGGTCACAAGGTGCCCGATCGGTTGTTCCCCACCCTGGCGAGCGGCTCCGGCAGGGAGGCCCTCCGCTTCGGCGACACCTCCCTGACCCACGCCGATGTCGCGGCCGTCGCCGGCACGCTCGCCCGCGACCTGCCGAGCGGCCGCGTCGCCATCTGGGCCACGCCGACGGTGCACACCAGCATCGCCGTGATCGCCGCGCTGCTCGCCGGCGTCCCCGCCATCCCGCTCAACCCGAAGATCGGCGAGCGCGAACTCGCCCACATTCTCGCCGACAGCGAGCCGGTCCTCGTACTCGCCGAACCGGGCGCCGACCTCCCCGCGGGTCTCACCGATCTACCCCGCCGCGACATCGCGCTCGAAGGCACGCCCGGCGATCTCCCCGCGGAACCGGACACCGAGGCCCCGGCGCTGATCGTCTACACGTCCGGGACGACCGGCCCACCCAAGGGCGTCGTCCTCCCCCGCCGCGCGATCTCGACCACTCTCGACGCGCTCGAGGACGCCTGGGAGTGGACCTCCGACGACGTCCTCGTCCACGGTCTCCCGCTCTTCCACGTGCACGGACTGATCCTCGGCATCCTCGGGCCGCTCCGGCGCGGCGGCTCGGTCCGGCACCTCGGCCGCTTCTCCACCGAAGGCGTCGCACGCGAACTCGCCGGCGGAGCGACGATGATGTTCGGCGTCCCGACCATGTATCACCGCATCGCCGGCGAAGTCGGCGACGACCCGGCACTCGCCGAAGCCCTGCGCGGCGCCCGGCTGCTCGTCTCCGGATCGGCCGCGCTGCCCGTCCACGACCATCAGCGCATCACCGCGGCGACCGGCCAGCGCGTGATCGAGCGCTACGGGATGACCGAGACACTCATGAACACCAGCGTCCGCGCCGACGGCGAGCGTGTCCCCGGCACTGTCGGAGTCCCTCTGAGCGGCGTCGATCTGCGGCTCGTGGACGAGGCGGGCAAAACGATCGAGGACCTGGAGACCGTCGGCGAGATCCAGGTCCGCGGTCCGAACCTGTTCACCGAGTACCTCAACCGTCCCGACGCCACCGAAGCCGCCTTCGACGACGGCTGGTTCCGGACCGGCGACATGGCGACCCGCGACGCGGCCGGCTACGTGAAGATCGTCGGCCGGAAGGCCACGGATCTGATCAAGAGCGGCGGCTACAAGATCGGCGCGGGCGAGATCGAGAACGCGCTGATGGAGCACCCCGGTGTCGCGGAGGTCGCGGTGACCGGCGAGCCCGACGACGACCTCGGCGAGCGCATCGTGGCCTGGGTCGTGCCCGACGGGGAACGCCCGACCGAGTCGGAACTCGCCGACCACGTTTCGCGGCTGCTGTCGCCGCACAAGCGGCCTCGGGTGGTCCGCTACCTGGAAGCGTTGCCGCGCAACGACATGGGCAAGGTCATGAAGCGGGCGCTCGGATGAGCAGGCCCTCGGCGCGATCGGTCATCGAGGAGATCGCGACCGGGTTCGAGGACCTGGACGTTCCGCGGTCCGATGAACCGGCCGACGGGCCGATCGAGTGGCCGGGTTACCGCGCGGCGCGCGAAGCCGCCGAGAAACGGACTGGCGAGGACGAGTCCGTGCTTTGCGGGACCGCCTGGATCGGCGACGTCGAAGCGGTGGTGATCGCCTTCGAGTTCGGCTTTCTGGGCGGGTCGATCGGGCAGCGGACCGGTGATCGCGTCGAGGCCGCGTTCGCGCGGGCAGTGGAGTCCCGGTTGCCGGTGGTGTCGCTGATCGCGACCGGCGGCAGCCGCATGCAGCACGGGATGCTCGCGCTTTCGCAGTTGCAGCGCATCGCTCGGGCGGCGGCCGGAGCCCGAGCGGTGCCGCAGATCTCGGTGCTGCGCGATCCGACCACGGGCGGCGGCTGGGCGACGCTCGGAGCAAGCGCCGACGTCGTTCTCGCGCTGCCCGAGGCGCAGGTCGGTTTCGCCGGTTCCCGGGTACGACCTGCCGACGCGCCCCCGGAGGCGTACACGGCTGAAGCGAAGCTCGCTTGGGGCCAGGTCGACGGCATCGTGCCGCCAGCCGACCTTCCCGCGACGCTGCAACGGTGGCTGCGGTTGCTGTCTTCTCCGACGACGGAGGCCGCTGAGCCGCCATCCGCTCTCGGGTCGGCGAACTTGCCCGAAAGCGGATGGGAAGCGGTTCAGACCGCGCGCGCCGCTGATCGGCCGAGGGCTGCCGAGTACCTCGACGCGTACTTCGACTGGCGTGAGGATGTCTCGGGCGACAGGTGCGGCGGAGTCGACTCCGGCGTCTTGTGCGGCTTCGGCTGGCGAGGCGGCCGTGCGATCGCCTACGCGGCGCAATGCGGGACGCCGACGCTGCCGGCAGGGTTCAGGACAGCGGCGCGCCTGGTGAGGCTCGCGTCGAGGCTCGGGATCCCGGTACTCACCCTCGTCGATACCCCGGGCGCCGCGAACGACGCGGCGGCCGAACGGGACGGGGCCGGAGCGTCGATCGCGGAGTTGTTCGAGGCTGTCGCGAGCGCGGCCGTGCCGATCACGACGCTGGTGATCGGGGAAGGCGGTTCCGGCGGCGCGCTCGCGTTCGCGGCGCCGGGGTCGACGTGGGTGGCGCCCGGCGCGTACTTCTCGGTCACCTCGCCCGAGGCGGCCGCGGCGATCCTCAAGCTGCCCGCCGACGAGGTCCCCGCTCTCGCGGACCGGCTGCGGCTGCGCCCCCAGGACCTGGTCGCCCTGGGAATCGCGCGCTCTGTCGTCGAGCCCGCGGATCGCGTTTAGCCCGCTAAACGCGATCCGGGCGGGGTTCATTGAAAAATCACCGAATACATTCGATTCGAAGGTAAGCGACAAACGGTCGAAGATCGGCGCTGAACGGGCACGCCATGCCGAGCATGACCATCTGCATGTGCGAATGCAGGTTTCGAACGTCCGATACTGAACAGTTCTCTCAGCGCCGACAATGCTAATTCACTTGATAGAGTGAGCTCGGACAACTCTGAGTATGGCCAGCTCCCGCCAACTGCCTAAAGAGACCTTGAGTCGCGTCGGCAACTACTCTTTCGAGTTACCACGTTGGGATCCGACGACCTGGGGTGAAGTGCGCCGACCGCTCGGCGCAGGATCCAGCAACCTTTCACTTACCGCCCCGTAGGTCCGGAAAGTTCGTCCACAATGGCTTGTGTTGCGACTGAGCAACAAACGAATGCCGCAAAACAAAGGAAGCGGCTCCCCAGGCACGGGGAGCCGCTTTGAAGTTCAACAGCTCCACCAACCCGAAAAGTCTTATGGAGGCGTCAAACATGACCAGCGTAGCGCCGTGTTCCGGCGGTATGCCAGAGGAGCCACCCCAGCCGCAGGCGATGACCCCGGATACGAACCAGGATCACCGCGACGGGTGTCACCCGGCAGAAGTCACTCTCGACGAATTGCTCGACCTGGCAGGCGAACCGGTCGGCATGGTCATCGACCCCGCGTGCCGTCGCGTACACCTGCGCCCCGCGGCCCAGTGGCCCGATTTCTGGCGAAGCACGTTCTTCGGCAGCAAGGAGAACAGCAGGCGTGTCCTGCTCTACTGGTTCGCCTTGATCTCCGCGCTTCTCGCGCTGGCCGTGGTCGCGCCGCCCGCCGCTCAAACCGGCGTGATCGGCCTGTGCGGCTTGTGGTGGCTCCACCGCCGGCGCGGACCGCGAGCCGAACCGGCCGCCGTCTAGGGAGGCAGGGTGCGCATGCCGCTGTGGCTACCAGCGGCATGCGCACCCCCAAGCCCGCTTGGGGCATGGAGGAGACGCTCCGCCGGAGCGGCCCTGATGCGGCATCCGGGTGAGATCGCGTTTAGCGGGCTAATCGCGATCCGTCGGCACCCGTCGCGTTTAGCGGGCTAAACGCGATCCGGTCGCACAGATCGCGATTAGGGGGCTAAACGCAAGTCGGTCGAGCGCGTCGCGATTAGCCCGCTAAACGCAGGTCAGGCGTGCGGGACGCCCAGGTGCCGTGCGGTTCCAGGGTGACCTCGCGGACGTCGTCCTCGCGCCGGTCCAGGCGCACGACGAGGTAGTCGTCCGAAAGGCGCTCCGCGGCGCCCTCGCCCCACTCGACGACCAGGGCGGATCGCTCCAGTTCGGTGTCGAGGTCCAGGTCGTCCAGCTGCGAGAGATCCCCGCCGAGCCGATACGCGTCGACGTGCACCAGAGCGACCCCGCCCTCGCCGGCCGGATGCACGCGGGCGATCACGAACGTCGGCGAGCTGACGCGTCCGCCGACGCCGAGACCATCCGCGATCCCGCGGGTCAGCGTCGTCTTGCCCGCCCCGAGTGGCCCGGCGAGCAGCACGAGGTCGCCCGCGCGCAGCGAGCGCCCGAGCGCGCGCCCGAAATCCATGGTCGACTCGGGAGTCGGGAAAGCGAAGTTCATCAGCGTTGCCACCACCAGGTTCGCCGTTCGGAAGTCTCACCATCGGTGCCCGTGCACCGTTGCACCAAGTCGATCAGGTGGCTGTTCACCAGTTCGGGTTGTTCCAGCTGCACCATGTGTCCCGCGCCGCGCACACGCACCAGCTCCGCGTCCGGCAGCTCCGCCGCGATCCGCTCGGCGTGCGCGATCGGCGTGAACCGGTCGGAATCCCCGCCGACGACCAGCACATGCGCGTGCTTCAGCCCAGCGAGCGCCGCGTACCGGTTGTGACTGCCGAGCGTGTCGACGAAGTTCACGAGCCCTCGCACCGGCGTCACTTCGAGCATTTCCAGCATGAAATCGACCAGTCGCGGAGACACGTCACGGCTGCCGAAAGCCAGCCTGCGCACAGCCTGCCGGGTCAGCTGACCGCCGGCCGCGCGCACGAATTCGACGAGTCCCGGCTGCCAGCCGGCCAGTCCGCCGACGCCTCGCGTGAGCGGGTTGTACTTCGAGAGCAGTGATCGCGGCAGCCCGCGAGCGCCGACCTCGCCCGCCGCGGTCGCGATGAACGCGACGCCGCCGACGCGGTCGTCGAACAACTCGGGATGCTCCGCGGCGAGCTCCATGATCACCATGCCGCCCATCGAGTGCCCCATGAGCACGATGGGCCCGTCCGGCACGACCGAGCGCAGGACCATGTCGAGGTCGCGCGACAGCTGTTCGATGGTGCTGGTTTCGGCGGTCGCGGCGCCGGATTGCCCGTGCCCGCGATGGTCGTAGTAGACCTGACGCACCCGAGGCAGCTTCAGCGACGCGAGGTCTCGCCGCTGGAAATGCCAGCAGCGCTTCGACAACGCGAAACCGTGCACGCCGACGACGGTCAGCTCCGGTTCTCCCCCATCGGCCGGATCGATCTCCTCGACCGCGAGCGGCGTGCCGTCCTCCGCCGCCACTGTCGACGTCCGATCCGGTTCAAGATCCCCCAACGGCTCGTCCACGAACGGATCCTCACTCTGCCGCCGCTGCTGTGCGGCGACGGCGATCGCGGCGGCGGTGCCGGTGGCGACCGCCCCGACGCCGCCGACGATGGCCAGCAGTCGTCGTGAAGGTGTCACGAGCCCGCCTCCAGATACGTCCGGTGGATCCGCGGCCGGTACATCGAGGTCACGATCTCGTAGTCGATCGTCCCCAGCTTGTCGGCCCATTCCCGGGCCGTGGGCTCACCGAAAGCGCCCTGGCCGAAGAGGATCACTTCGCTGCCGACGGCCGGTTCGTCGTCTCCGCAGTCGACGATCAGCTGATCCATGCAGACGCGGCCGACGACCGGCCTGCGTTTTCCGCCGAGCAGGACGTCCATTCGTCCGGAAAGCGACCTCGGCACGCCGTCGGCGTACCCGACGGGGACGAGGGCGAGAGTGGTATCGCGCTCGGCGGTCCAGGTGTGGCCATAGGAGACCGATTCGCCGACCGGAATCCGTTTTGTCAGCACGACCGACGACTTGAAGGTCATCGCCGGGCGCAAGTCGTCTTCGGTGGGCACCGGGTTCAGCCCGTAGATCGCGATCCCGGGGCGCACGAGGTCGAAGTGCAGGTCGGACCTGGTCAGCACGGCGGCGGAGTTCGCGATGTGCCGCATCGGGTTCAGGCCGGCCGCGCGGGCGATGTCGTAGGCCTCGTCGAACCGCTTCGCCTGCGCGTCGGTTGAGGGGTGGCCGAGGTCGTCGGCGCAGGCGAGGTGCGACCAGATCGCGACGACCTCGATGAACGGCTTCGCGGCTGCGGCTGCCTCGACCAGCGCCGACCATTCCGCAGGTGGGCACCCGTTTCGGGACAGTCCGGTGTCGATCTTGAGGTGCACCCGCCCGATCGCGTTTAGCCCGCTAAAGTCGCGCGCCCGGCGCACGCCGTCGGCCACGCGGGAAAGCTCGTCGAGGGAGCTGACGGCGACGTCGATGTCTTCGGCGATCGCGGGCGCGAAGTCGGCTTCGGGAGTGTCGAGCCAGCTGAAGAGCCGGACCCGGATGCCCGCGCGGCGCAGCGCGAGCGCCTCGCCGAGGGAGCAGGTGCCCAGCCAGGTGGCCCCGCCCTCGATGGCGGCACGGCCTACTTCGAGCGCTCCATGGCCGTAGCCGTCGGCCTTGACGACGGCCATCGTCTGGGCGCCGGGGGCGCGGGAGGCGAGCAGGGCGACATTGTGCCGGATGGCGGACAGGTCGATGACGACCTCGGCACGCGGGAAACTGGCGGTCATAACGACCACCAGTTTCCCACGAACCGGCTCAGGACAGGCGCGCCCCGTCGGTGGCGGAGAACACGTGCAGCTCGTCGGGACGGATCCGCAGGTGCAGGGTGTCGCCCATGGCCGGCGGCGTGCGCGGGTCCACACGGGTCACGACGTTCGACTTGGTGCCTTCGGCGTCACTCTCGGCGAGCTTGCCGTAGACGTACGCGTCCGAGCCGAGCTCCTCGACGAGGTCGACCTTGATCGGCAGCGTGCCGTCTTCGCCGGTGGTCACCTCGAGCGACTCGGGGCGGAAGCCGAGAGTGACCGTGTCGCCGTCGGCCTTGGCGAGGATCTCGCGGGTCAGCGGCACGCGAGCGCCGCCCAGCTCGGCACCGTCTTCGGTGAGCTTCGCGGTGACGAGGTTCATCGCGGGCGAGCCGATGAACCCGGCGACGAAAGCGTTTGCGGGCCGGTCGTACAGGGCTCGCGGGGTGTCGCACTGCTGCAGGAGACCGTCCGAGAGCACGGCGACCCGGTCACCCATCGTCATGGCCTCGACCTGGTCGTGCGTGACATACACGGTGGTGACGCCGAGGCGGCGCTGGAGCGCGGCGATCTGCGTACGGGTGGAGACACGCAGCTTCGCGTCGAGGTTCGACAGCGGCTCGTCCATCAGGAAGACCTGCGGCTCACGCACGATGGCGCGGCCCATCGCGACACGCTGGCGCTGACCGCCGGAGAGCGCCTTCGGCTTGCGGTCGAGGTACTGCTCGATGTCGAGCAGCTTGGCCGCGTCGAGCACCTTCTGCTTGATCTCCGAGGCCGGGCGGCCCGCGATCTTCAGCGCGAAGCCCATGTTCTGGCCGACGGTCATGTGCGGGTACAGCGCGTAGTTCTGGAACACCATCGCGATGTCGCGGGCACGCGGCGGCAGCTGCGTGACGTCACGGTCGCCGATCCAGACGGCGCCTTCGTCGATGTCCTCGAGGCCGGCGAGCATCCGCAGGCTGGTGGACTTGCCACAGCCGGAAGGCCCGACCAGCACGAGGAACTCGCCGTCGGCGATCTCGAGGTCGAGTGCGTCCACAGCGGGCCGCTCGGAGCCCGCGTAGCGCCGGGTCGCCTTGTCGTAGGTGATCGTGGCCATCGGTTCAGTCCTCTTTCGGTTTCGCGGAAATGCCGTGCCCGAGTTCGCGGGCTTCGAGATGCCGTTGCTGGATCCGGTGCCCCTCGGCGCGGTCCGCCTCGGTCGGCTCGAGTGGGGTGTAGCCGTGGTTTTCCTGCCAGCGGGGAGGTTCCGTGCTGGAAGCGAGGGCCCAGGCCGCCTGTCGCGCGGCACCGACCGCGACGTATTCGGCGACCTCGGGGACGACGACGGGCACGCCGAACACGATCGGCGCGACCGCGCGGACGGCGGCCGACTGCGCGCCACCGCCGATGAGGAGGACCCGGCGGACTTCGAGCCCCTGGTCACGCAGGGCGTCGAGACCGGCGGCGAGTCCGCACAACATGCCTTCGACGGCGGCGCGGGCGAGGTTCCCGGGCGTCATGTTCGCGCGGGTCAGGCCGAAGAGCGTGCCCTTGGTGTCCGGGAGGTTCGGCGTCCGCTCACCGTCGAGGTACGGCAGGAAAGTGAGGCCACCGGCGCCGGGCTCGGCGGCGAGCGCCAGCTTGTCGAACTCCGCGAGCTCGACGCCGAGCATCGCGGACGTGGCGGTGAGGACGCGGGCGGCGTTGAGCGTGCAGGCCAGCGGGAGGAAACGGCCGGTGGCGTCGGCGAATCCCGCGACGATGCCCGAGGGGTCGGCGCTCGCGGTCTCGGAGACGCCGAAGACGGTGCCGCTGGTGCCGAGCGAGACCACGACGTCGCCGGGAGCGAGTTCGAGACCGAGCGCGGCGGCCATGTTGTCGCCGGTTCCGGCCGAGACCAGGATCCCGTCCGGGGTGTGGCCCGCGGCTTCGGCGGGGCCGATGACCTTGGGCAGTTCGGGGGTCCGGCCGCCGAAGGCGTGCGCGAGCAGGTCCTGGCGGTAGGTGCCGGTGGACGGCGAGAAGTAGCCGGTGCCGGAGGCGTCGCCGCGGTCGGTGACCGGTTCGGCGCCCTCACCCAGGAGCCGCCAGGTCAGCCAATCGTGCGGCAGGAGCACGCGGGCGACGCGATCGGCCAGCTCGGGCTCGTTTTCCGCCATCCACCGCAGCTTTGTGACGGTGAAGCTGGCGACCGGCAGCGACCCGACGGACTTCGCCCAGTTCTCGGGACCGAGTTCGCCGCCGAGGTCTTCGGCCGCTTTCGCGGACCGGGTGTCGTTCCACAGCAACGCGGGCCGGACGACCTCGCCCGCTTCGTCGAGGGTGACCATGCCGTGCTGCTGACCGCCGACGCCGATGGCGCCGACACCGTCGAGCAGCCCGTCGGTGGCCTCGCGGAAGGCGTCCCACCACGCGGCAGGAGCGACTTCGGTGCCTTCAGGGTGCGAAGCGCGGCCTGTGCGGACGATCTCGCCGGTTTCCGCGTCGCAGACGACGACCTTCGTCGACTGGGTCGACGAGTCGATTCCGGCGACCAGGTCAGATTTCATATTCCGGCCCCTCCGGGTCGCATTCGACCTGCTCGATGGCCGTTCCGGCGTTCAGCGCGGCCTCGATCTCCTCGGTGGGCGTCAGATCGTCGGTGATCAGGAGGTCGTAGTCGCCGATGTCGCCGTGCGCGAAAGTGGCGGTGCGGCCGAACTTGGAGTTGTCGACGACCAGCACGTTGTGGCTCGCGGTGCGCAGCGCGGCCTGCTTGAGCGCGGCGTAGTCCTGGACCGGGTGGAACAGGCGACCGACCGCCACCGCGGCGACCGAGACGAACGCGATGTCGGCGTGCGTGCGTTCGAGGAAGGCGAGGACGTCCGGGCCGGCGCAGGAGTCGTACTCGTGGTGGTAGCGGCCGCCGGCGAGCACGACCTCGACGCTCTTGACCGGCCCGAGGATGCGGGCGGCTTCGAGCGAGTTGGTGATGACGGTGAGGTCTTCGATCCGGCTCAGGCGGCGGACGAGCGGGAAGAGCGTCGTCGAGTCGTCGACGAAGACCGTCTGGCCGGAGTGGACGTGCGCCGCGGCGGCCTCGCCGAGGGTGTCCTTCGTGGCCTGGTTGAAGGTGTCGCGGAAGCGGGCGGCCGACTCCATGGTCGTCGCCGGGTAGGCCTCGACCTTGCCGCGGAGTTTGCGGAGGAGGCGGCGCTCGGCGAGGTCGTCGAGGTCGCGGTGCATCGTCATCAGGCTGACGCCGAACCGGGCGGTGAGGTCGTCGATGCGGACCTCGCCGGTGGCGATGACGTGGTCGAGGATCTCCTGGCGCCGGTGCTCGACGGCGGCGTCCGAAGGCCTGGTCTTAGACATGGGCGACACCGTTCACGACCCGGACCATCGCGGTCTCGGCGGGGTGGGTGTCGGCGCTCACACCTGCTTCTTACCAGATTATTCGCCAGGAGTTAACACGTAACTCGATAATTCTCGCATTTCTCCTCACCTCCCCCTGCGTCCCGCCGACTTGCGTTTAGCCCGCTAAACGCGCTCTGCGGGCGGGTGCCATCAGAGCGCGTTTAGGGGGCTAACCGCAGGTCGGGGCCCTGGTCAGGAGGCCGGGGACAGGAGGGACCGGAGAGCAGCGGGGACGGCGCCGAGGATGCCGGAAGCCGAGGTCGGTGCGCCGTCGGCGGCCAGCGACCCGGCGAGCGAGTGAACGTGCGCCGCAGCCCCGGCCGCCAACCACGGGTCGAGCCCGGCGGCGAGCAGCGCGCCGACCAGACCGGACAGCACGTCCCCCGAACCCGCCGTCGCGAGCCACGAGCCCCGCGGCGTGTTCACCAGCGCGCGCCCGTCCGGCGCCGCGACCACAGTGCAGTGCCCCTTCAAGAGCACGACGGCGTCGTACTTCCGCGCGGCCGACCGCGCCGCCTCGACCCGGTCGGCTCCCGGGGGCGAACCCATCAGCCGCTCGAACTCCCCCGCGTGCGGGGTCAGCACGAGCGGCGTGTCCGGATCCCGCGCGTCGAGCACGTCGGGCGAACGCGCGATGATCGTCGTCGCGTCGGCGTCCGCGCACACCGGCACACCACGCCCGAGCACGAACCGCAGCACGTCCCGCCCCTCGTGCCCGGTCCCGATCCCCGGCCCGACGACCCACGCCTGCACCCGGCCCGCGTCCGTGACCGAACCCGTCGCGATCACTTCGGGCCAATGTCCGCGCACCACGTCCGCGGCATGACCGGCGTACCGCACCAGCCCGGACGTCGCCCGCACCGCGGCACCGGCCGCGAGCACCGCCGCCCCCGGATACGTCGCGGACCCGGCGGCCACACCGACCACGCCCTGGCTGTACTTGTCGTCATCCGGGCCGGGCACCGGCCACGCCGTCGCGACGTCGGCCGTATCGAGTCGCTGCAGATCGGGATCGTCGAGGCCCAGCCCGATGTCCACCAAGGCGACCTCGCCACAGGAAGCGGGCGCGAGGGCGTGCACCGGTTTGAGCGCGCCGAAAGTGACCGTCCGGTCGGCGACGACCGCAGGACCGTCGACGGCGCCGGTGTCCGGATCCACCCCGCTGGGCAGATCGACGGCCAGCACCGGCGAACTCACGTGCTCCAGGAGCGCCGCGGCGTCCGGCCGCAAGGGCCCACGCGCCGAGATGCCGACGATCCCGTCGATGACGAGGTCCGCCCGGACGATCCACTGTGGACCGTCCTCAACAGACACTACTTTGCCGCCGGATCGCTTCAGAGCGGCCAAACCCGGGCCGTGAGCACGTTCGGGCTTGAGCAGGATCGCGGAGACTGCGACATTGCGGCGACGCAGGAACGCGCCCGCCCACAGGGCGTCACCGCCGTTGTTTCCCGACCCGACGAGCAGCGTCACCCGCCGCCCGGACACCGAACCCGTGTGCTCGGCGAGCATCTCGGCGGCGTGCACCGACAGCCCGAAAGCCGCGCGCCGCATGAGCTCGCCGTCGGGCGTGACGGCGAGCAACCGGTCCTCCGCCGCGCGAATCCGTTCCGTGGTCCAGATTCCCTGCACGACGCCTCCGGTCTGCTACTCGACGGTGACCGACTTCGCCAGGTTACGCGGCTTGTCGACGTCGTACCCGCGCGTGCGGGCGATCTCGGCGGCCAGCACCTGCAACGGAACGGTGGAGACCAGCGGCTGAAGCAACGTCGGGACGGCCGGGATCTCGATCAGCTCGTCGGCGAACGGGCGGACGGTCTCGTCACCCTCTTCCGCGATCACGATCGTGCGGGCACCGCGCGCCTGGATCTCGCTGATGTTGGAAACCAGCTTCGAGTGCAGCACCGCGCGCCCCTTCGGCGACGGCATCACCACGACGACGGGCAGGCCTTCTTCGATCAGCGCGATCGGGCCGTGCTTGAGCTCGCCGGCCGCGAAACCCTCGGCGTGCATGTACGCCAGTTCCTTGAGCTTCAGGGCGCCTTCGAGGGCGACCGGGAAACCGACGTGACGGCCGAGGAACAGCACTGCCTTCGAGTCGGCGATCCGGCGGCCGAGGTCGCGGACCTGGTCCACAGTGGACAGGACCTTCTGCACTGCGGCGGGCATGGCCTCGAGCTCGGCGAACTCACGGGCGACCTCGTCCGGGTACTTGGTGCCGCGGGCCTGCGCGAGCGCCAAGCCGACCAGGTAGTTCGCCGCGATCTGCGCGAGGAACGCCTTGGTCGACGCGACGCCGATCTCCGGACCGGCGTGCGTGTAGAGGACGGCGTCGGACTCGCGCGGGATCTGCGCGCCGTTGGTGTTGCAGACGGCCAGGACGCGGGCCTTCTGCTCGCGCGCGTGGCGGACGGCTTCGAGGGTGTCCGCGGTCTCGCCCGACTGGGAGACGGCCACGACCAGGGTCGCGCGGTCCAGCACCGGGTCGCGGTAGCGGAACTCGCTGGCCAGTTCGACCTCGACCGGGAGGCGGCACCAGTGCTCGATCGCGTACTTGGCGACGAGGCCCGAGTGGTACGCGGAACCACAGGCGACGACGAAGACCTTGTCGACGTCGCGCAGGTCCTGATCGGAGATGCGCTGTTCGTCGAGGATGATCCGGCCGCCGTCGAAGTGGCCGCGCAGTGTGTTCGCCAGCGCTTCCGGCTGCTCGTCGATCTCCTTGAGCATGAAGTACTCGTGGCCGCCCTTTTCCGCGGCCGAGAGGTCCCAGTCGACGGTGAACGGCTTGGCCTGGGCGGCGTCGCCGTGGAAGTCGGTGACCTCGTACCCCTCGCGGGTGATCACGACGAGCTGGTCCTGACCGAGCTCGACCGCCTCGCGGGTGTGCTCGATGAACGCGGCGACGTCGGACGCGACGAAGTGCTCGCCCTCGCCGACACCGACGACCAGCGGCGAGGAACGGCGGGCGGCGACGATGGTGTCCGGCTGGTCGGCGATGGTCACGACCAGGGTGAACGCGCCTTCGAGGCGGCGGCAGACCGCGGCGACGCTGGCCGGGAAGTCGCCCTTCGTGTCGCCGTCGGTGTAGGCGCGGGAGATCAGGTGCGCGGCGGTCTCGGAGTCGGTGTCGCTCGCCATCTCGACGCCTTCGGCTTCGAGCTCGGCGCGCAGGGCGGCGAAGTTCTCGATGATGCCGTTGTGCACGACGGCGACGCGCTGCGAGGCGTCGCGGTGCGGGTGCGAGTTGCGGTCGACCGGGGCGCCGTGGGTGGCCCAGCGGGTGTGGCCCATCCCGGCGGTGCCGGTGAAGCCGTCACGGCCGACGGTGTCGAGCTGGGTCTCCAGGTTGGCCAGGCGGCCCGCCTTGCGCTCGACTTTCAGCGCGCCGGAGCCATCCAGGACGGCGACGCCTGCCGAGTCATAGCCGCGGTACTCCATCCGGCGAAGCCCGCCGATGACGACGTCCAGGGCCGGGCGGTGTCCGACGTATCCCACGATTCCACACACGGCCACCACCCTAACGACGAAAATTCGGCCCCTTCGCCCGGGCGGCCGCGTGCGCCTTTAGCGGGCTAAACGCGACGCGTGGGGCGGCGCGCGGGCCGGACGGGGGTGCGGGCAGTAAGGTCACGAGCATGGCCAGCAAGCCCAAGCAGCTGCTCGCGGAGCTGTCTCACCCAGGTCCGCACGAGGTGCTTCGCGGCAACCTCGCCCTGGTCGGACTGCCCGGTGTCGTGTTCACACCCCGCTCGGGGCTCGGTCTGCCCGCGATCGCCTTCGGGCACGGCTGGCTCCAGCCCACCGGGAGCTACCGGCACCTGCTCCGGCACCTCGCGAGCTGGGGCATCGTCGCGGCGGCTCCGGCCACCCAGCGCGGGCCGCTGCCGTCGCACCGGCTGCTGGCCGGTGATCTGCTCACCACCCTCGACCTGATCACGACGGTCCGTCTCGGTCCGGACGGCATCAGCGTCGACCCGGCGAAGCTCGGCCTGGCCGGGCACTCGACGGGCGGCGGTTCGGCGGTGCTGGCCGCCGCGCAGGCCGCGGAGAACGAAGACCGGCCGCGGATTCGCGCCGTCGCGACCATCACTCCCGCGCAGACGCTGCCGCCCGCGACGGTGTCGGCCCGCTCGGTGACCGCGCCCGGCCTGCACCTCGCGGCGGGCGAAGACCTGGTCGCGCCGCCGGTCGGGCATGCCGAAGCCATCGCGGACGCGTGGGGCGGCCCGGTGCAGCTGCGGACGCTCGGCAAGTCGTCGCACCTCGGCGTCACCGAGGGCAAGCACTGGAGCCAGCTGCTGCTGCACGGGAAGCCGCACCGCGGGACCCAGCAGCTGACGAGGGCGCTGTTCACCGCGTTCTTCCTCACTCACCTGACGGGGACGGCAAAGTACCAGCCGCTGCTGGACGCCGACGTCAAGCGCGCCCCGATCGCGGCCCCCGAGGAACCCGCCGCCTGAGCGCGTTTAGCCCGCTAAACGCGACGCGACGCCGGAGCGCGTTTAGCCCCCTAATCGCGACGCGCCCCCGGGATCGCGTTTAGCCCGCTAAACGCGACGCGGCACCCAGATCGCGATTAGCCCGCGAAAGTCGACACGGCCCGGGTCTGGGCACGCTGGTGGCCGGAGCGCGTTTAGCCCGCTAAACGCGACGCGGGGCCGGGCGGGCGAAGGGGGTAAAGAGAAGGGCCCGGCTCTGGTGAGCCGGGCCCTGAAGTGCGGTGAAGCGGGTCAGTCGACCATCCACGAGTTGTTCGAGAAGTCGTCGTCGTCGAAGCCCTTGTCGTCGCGGGCATGACGACCTCGGCGACGCGCGGGCGTGCCGGGTGCGCCTGGCGAACCAGGAGCTTCGGGTGCCACGGCACTCGGAGCGGGCGTCGGCGCCGCGGCGGGTGGGACGTCCACCGTCGCCGGCATCCCGGGCACGCCGGGCGCGACCGGGAGAGGCGGCGGAGGAGGCACCGGCCGCGAAGTGTCGGGCCCCTGACGGGCACCGAACTCGGCGAACCGGGCATCCGGCTTGTCGTCGTCCTCGAGGTCGAAGCCGATCGTGTGGTTGCGGTCGGCGGTCGTCTTGCCGGTCAGCCAGCCGCCCGCCTCCTTGCTCCGCTTCCCCAATTCCTGCATGTGGGCGGCGTACTTGTCATGGATGGCGGCATCCTTCTGCATGGTCTCCGCCGCCTGGGCCTTGGCATCGGCGAGATGCCGCTCCCGTAGCCCGCGCTGCTCCATCTGCTCCGTGATGGCGGCGTCCTGCCTGGACATGGCAGCCGCCAGCCGGTCGACAGCGCTCATCGGTCCTCCCTCGTTCCCCGGCTACCGGTCATCGCTCGTAGCTGATCGAGCGGTCGCCGCCCTCGTCGTCGAGCGAGCCGCTGATCCGGCCGCCCGCGCCACTGGTCTCGAAAATGCCACCCTCGACGCGGTACTGGCTCGACCCGCGCTGCGTGTCACCCCCGCCACCACCGGCCGCGCCGCCCATGGCGCCCATTCCACCCATCATGCCGCCCATCCCGCCGGCGGAGCTACCGGCACCGGCGCTCGCACCGGCGGGCGCCGCGTCCATCCCGCCGGGAGCCGCCCCGAGACCGCCGTCCGCCGCGGCCGGCTGCGCGCCGCCCCCGGACTGCATGCCCGCCTCCAGCGAACCGGCTTCGTTCAGCGACCCCGCCGAACCACCCTCGCCGACGCCGCCGAGCGCGCCCTCGAAGCTGCCGCCGCCTCCGCCACCACTGGCCGTCGGCACGGTCCCATCGCCACCCGCACCCGAAGCGGCGCCGCCGGAAGCTTCCGCGGCGGTCCCTTCGGCACCGACGCCGACCTCGACACCACCCGGTGCGCTGAAGCCGCTACCACCGCCACCGCCGGGAGCCAGGCCATCGGCCGGGGCGGGCATGGTGCGGATATCTTCCGGCTTGCCGGGCTGCGGGTTGCCGGGATTACGGTCGTCGAGACCGTTCTTGATCTCGTCCTTGTCGATGACGTCGCCGGGCTTGAGTTCCTTCTTCTCACCCTTTTCGTCGAGGGTGTAAGTGGTCGGCTCGCCCTTGCCGTCGTCGACGGTCACCACGGTCGGGCCGTTGGGACCGTCCGGCTGCTCGGCGGTGATCTTGAGGTTGCCGTCCTGGATGTGGATCTTGCCGTCCGGACCGGGCCGGTAGACGCCGTCCTTGCCGGGCTCGCCTTCCTTGACCGCGCCCTGCGGACCGAAGTCGCCGTCCTTGCCCTTGCCGTCCTTGCCCTCTTCGCCGGGCTTGCCGTCTTCGCCCTTGGGGTCGTCGAAGTCGAGCTTGTAGTCCTTCTCGTTGCCCTTGCCGTCGTCGACCTTGATGTCCATCTTGCCGTCTTTGTCCGGCTCGGTCATCTCGATCTTGTTGTCGCCCTTTTCGACGGTCATGGTGTCCTGACCGTCGATGCCGTCCTTGATCGCCTCACCCGTCGCCGGGTCGATCGGGTACGGCTTACCGGTCTCGGGGTCCAATTCGAGCGGCTTCCCGGTGACCGGGTTGGTGCCCTCGGCGGGCTTGTCCTCCGGTTTCGGCGCCTCGGGGACCGATGCCGCCGGCGGCGTGCTGCTCCCACCGCCTCCACCGGGAGGCGTGCCACCCCCGCCGCCACCACCGGGCGGGGTTCCGCCGCCGTTTCCGTCGTTGCCCGGCGGCTTCTGGTCGCCCGGCGGCTTCTCGGACCCGGCCGCGGGGAACGGGTTCGTGTAGTCCTCCATGAACCGCGAAAGCTCGTGATACTGCGTGTTGATCGTGTCGGTCGCGTTCTTGCAGAGCTTCTTGAAGTTCTCGAACCGCTCACCGAACTCTTTGGCGAACGACCCCTTCAGCCACTGCTTCGCGGCCCCGATCGCGTATTCCTTGTTCTCGTCGTTCAGGTCGCAGTCGTCGTGACGCAGCCGTTCGGCGAGGTTGTTGCCGGGACACGCGGAGTCCAGCCAGTACGCGACGTCCATGAGCTTGTCTTTGGAGTCGACCTTGCCGTTCGCGATCTCGACGACCTGCTTCGCGGTGAACAGCGGCGCCGTGGCGACCTTGTCGACACGCAGCTTCAGCGTTTCGTCGACCTTCAGCTTGAGCGCGGTGTAGATCTTGTCGATCGTCGCGGGCACCAGTTTGATGGCGCCGTCCATCTGCGCGACGAGTTCCTTCGCGTCAGGCTGGATCCGCTGCTCGTACTTGACCTTCGCCGCCGTCGCGCCCTCGCCCTTCCAATCGTGGAAGAGCGTGGTCAGCGCCGAAGTGGCGTCGGTCCCGGTCTGCTCGACGGTCTTCTTGGCATCAGTGAGGTCCTCGACCTCGTCGAACATCGCCTGGAAATTGATCTCGCGGTTCTCGTGGAACCGGTCCCAGATGTCGGTCTTGTAGTTCATGTCGGACGGCTTGTCCGGCATCTTGTTCCAGACCTGCTCGATCCAGTCGGAGAAGAAGTCCAGCGCCGGGTTGCCGAGGTCGAGCACCTGGTCGGACTTGGTCGTCGAACCGCCCGCGGCCGGCCGGGCCATGGCGTCGAGATCCTTGTCCGCCTTCTCCACCGCGGTCTTCTGCTTCTTGTCCGCCGCCGCGTTCGAGTCACGCTCGGCGATGGCCTTCTCGTAGGCCGCGTCCCCACCGAAGATCAGCGCGTTCTTGGTGCCCTGCGTGATGTACGGGTCGTCGAGCAGGGCTTTCTTCTGCTCCCACGTGTACTTGCTCATTGCGTCCCCGCCTTGTTGGCAGCCGCGGCGTTCGCCTGGTCGGATGAGGTGTAGCGGGTCGACGCGGTACTGACCCCGCCGGCGAGCTGGGTGAGCTGGCCCGCGTAGCCCTTCATCGCGTCGGAAATGGCGAGGATTCCGGTGGCGTAGCCCTTTTGGTAGTCCTTGTGCACGCGGCCGAAGTCCGCGGGCTGCACCTGGGTCGGTCCGACTTTCCCCGCCTCGGACGTCGTGTGCTGAGCCGCGCGATCCAACGACGTCGACGCCGTGAGCATCGCCTCTGAATCGGCTTTGTAGCCCCCGTCCGGCATGACCGGTGCCCCCTTCGTCCCGCTGTATCCGCCTCGTTGTCCTACCTACGACGCACGCCGACCGCATCAGGTGCCGTCGCATATGCACACAGAATGTACCTATCGGTCACCGAGGCCGCAGGGACATTCACACCTTTGCTAACTCAAACGATTTCGGCGCAAGAAGCCTGGTAGACCGCGTTTTCGGGGTTTCGCACCCGCCTCGACGGCCTCGGCTAGAACGGTCGCGGCGCCCCGGATGTCGACCAGGCGATCCAGCTCGTCGAGGTCGATGTCGATGCCGAACTCCACTTCGACCGTCGCCAGGAGCCGGACCCGGCGCCGCGAGTCGACCCCCATCTCGGCGAAGGGCGTGTTCTCGTCGATGGTGTCCGGATCGACGTCGAAGGTCTCGCAGACGAGGGCCTTGATCTCGTCGACGTATTCGCTCCCGTCAGCTGCCATGGGGGGATTCTGTCCCATCCGCCGTCCAATACCGCGTTCTGGCCGCGGAACGCGCGACCTTGCCACTGGAGGTCCGCGGCAGACCGCCGGGTTTCACCAGCAAAAAGGCGCGAAGGCGCACGTCGTGCCGCTCGGCGACGGCGCGGGTGGCGGCCCGCGAGATCTCGGATTCGTCGAAGTCAGGGGCTCTCCGCACACGCTCGGCGACCACGACGACGCCCTCCCCTTCGTCGCCGTCGACAGCGAAGGCTGCAACCCGGTCAGGGCCGAGGAGGGGGTGCGCGGCGGCGACCGTCTCTTCGAGGTCGTGGGGGTTGTGGTTGCGGCCGTCGATGATGATCAGGTCTTTCAGTCGTCCGGTCACGAAAAGCCTGCCGTTCCGGATCGTCCCGAGGTCCCCGGTGCGGAGCCAGCCGCCTTCGCCGTCGAGCTCGGCGCCGAACACCTCGGCGGTCAGCTCCGGACGTCGCCAGTACCCGGCCGCCACGTTGGGCCCCTTGACCCAGATCTCGCCCACTTCGCCTTTAGCGGGCAAAACGCGATCCGGCGCCGGGACGACGCGGACCCGCTGCCCCCGGGGCCGGCCGATCTCGACGACCTCGCGGCCGTCCACTTCGGTCACCACCGGGCCGTCGGAATCGCCGCTGGCGACGTAGACCGTGGCCTCGGCCAGACCGTAGGACGGCCGGAAAGCGCCACGCGGGAAGCCGTGTGGTTCGTACGCGGCGAGGAAGTCGCGGACGGTCGCAGCCCGCACCGGCTCGCTGCCGCTGAGCGCGATCGACACCGTCGAGAGGTCGTACTCGGCGCGCTTCGGCTCGGGCACGGCCTCGGTCACCAGGTCGTACGCGAAGTTCGGGGCCGCCGTGAGCGTGTTCGGATACGCCGACATCAGCAGCAGCCAGCGCTCCGGACGCCGGATGAACTCCAGCGGCGCGATGAACACCGTCCGGCCGCCGGAATGCATCGTCCCCGCGACCAACTGCGCCAGCCCCATGTCGTGGAAGAACGGGATCCAGCCGACGCACGTGGTGCGCTCGTCGACGTCGTAGGCGTCGCAGATCTGCCAGCACGCGGCCGAAAGCGCCCGATGCGTGACGATCACGCCGGCAGGCGATCGCGTCGTGCCGGAGGTGTACTGCAGGTACGCGGGGTCTTCGGGAGAGACCGACGACGGCAGCGACCGGTCGTCCGGGTCCAGCGGCAGGGTGTCGACGGCGACGATTTCGCGGGGAACCGGCACCTGCTCGGCCTCGGCGAACTCCGTCAGCCGCCCGACCAGGGCTTCCGACGTCAGCCAGATGTCGGCATCGCAATCGTTGAGGACCCCGACGAGCCGCTCACGGTGGGCGCGGACGTCCGGAGCGGACAGCGGCACCGCGACGGCCCCGGCGTACAGCGCGCCGAAGAAAGCGATGACGTAGGAAAGGTCCTGTCGCGCCGTGATCGCGACGCGGTCTCCCGGTTGGCTCACTTCGCGCAGCTTCGCCGCGACAGCGCGGACGTGGACGAGGAGCTCGGCCCAGGTCAGCGTGTCCTCGACGGGTTCGTGCCGGTTCGAGCAATCGAGGTGCGTGTACGCGGGGCGCTCGACGTCGGCGCGTTCGAGCAAACGACGCACGAGCGGGGTTCGCAGCACTTCGTCGGGCACTTCCAGGGGCACGGGCACTTCCTCCAGCCACGGCTTGGGCATCATACGAGCGTGGACGACTTCTTCGTGCTGGACGATCCGGCGGACCGCGTGAAGGCCCTGCGCGACCGCGAGCTCAGCTCGAACCCGGGTGGGGCGGCCGCCGAGACCCCGAACCTCCTGTTGATGGACGGCGCGGACCATCGGCGACTGCGCGCGGTCGTCAAGGAGGTCATCGCCCTGGTGGAGCCCCTGCCGGACGCCCTGCTCACGGACCTGCGCGTCGCGATTAGCCCGCTAAAGTCGCTCCGGCGGTTCGACCTGGTGGCCGACTTCGCCAGGCCCGCGGCGGCCAGGGTGACGGAGGCGGTGCTCGGCACTGTCGAGCCACTCGGCGAGAAGCTGCTGACGAACCTGACGGAGACCGCGGCGAACCTGGACGTCTGGTCGGGTGGGCCGGGCGGAGCCGACACCGCCGCGATCCGGGTCGCGATGTTCTTCCTCAAGGCGAAGGCGGTCGAGGGCGGCGGGCTGGCACTGCTCCGCGAAGCGCACGAAGCGGGCCGCATCACCGAAGACGAGCTGATGATCACGCCGGTGATGCTCGCCCACGCGGCGTACGAGAACTCCATGAACTTCCTCGCCCTCGCCGGCCTCGAACTCCTACGCCGCCCGGACGTCCTCGAAGACGTACGCGGCCTGATCCACGAAATCGCCCCGACCCGCTTCGCCGCCCGCCGGGTGACCGCGCCGTTCTCCTTGGCGGACAAGGACTTCACGACCGGCGACAAACTGGCCATCCCGCTGGGCCCCGGCGCCGAACTCGCGTTCGGCCTCGGACGGCACACCTGTCCCGGCTCGCGGGTCGCGGTCACCGAAGGCGAAGTGGCGCTTCGCGCACTCGCCGAGATCTTGACTCCCCACCACGTCGTGGAAGACGTGCGATACAAGACGCACGCCGTCTTCCACGGCGTCGAGCGGGCGATCGTGGCGCTGGCGACCTGACCGCTCAGGTCGCCAGCCAGTCGGTTTCGGCGAAATCGTCGTCGTCACCCCGTGCCGCCGCCCGCCGATGCCGCCCGGCCGGACGTTCCTCCGGAACCGGTGCCGGAGGCGGCGGGGGTGGTGGCGGCGGTGCCGCCGAGGGAGCAGGCGGCCGGTACGAGATCGGCGGTTCCTCGGCCGTGCGGTACCCGGCACGGCGCTCGTTCTCGGTCTCGTCCTCCTCGAACCCGAAGTCGCCGTCGTCCTCGACCTTGTCGCCGAGGGTCGACTCGGTCTCCCAGCCGCCCGCGGCCTCCGCCCGCCGCTTCTGCTCGATCCGCGCTGTCAGCGCCGCGCTCGTCTCCTGCTTGAGCTTGTCGCCCGCGGTCCGGGTCTCCTCGATCGCCTTGGTCGCCCGGTTGTCGACCAGGTACATCCGGTCGCCGTTCTCGCGCTCCAGCCCGGCGAGCTTGTGCCGGAGTCTGGCGAGATCCTCCTCAGGATTCACTGATCCCCTCCCGTGACCGCTAACGGAAGCCGATGACGCCGTCGTCGTCGAGCGAGCCGCTGATCCGGCTGCCCGACGTCGTCGCGGTGTCGAACAGGCCGCCGTCGACCCGGTATCCGCTGGACGTGCGCTGCTGGTCTTCACCGGACCCCTGCCCGCCGGCCGCACCGCCGCCCATCATGCCCATGCCGCCCATCATCCCCGCTCCGCCCGCGGCCGGGTCCTGGGCGCCCCCTCCGGGAGCCGAACCGAGCCCGGACGGCGCGGTGGGAGCGGCCGCGCCACCACCGGCCCCGGCGGGATCCGAGGTCTCACCGAGTCCGCTGTCCCCGCCGTCGAAGGGATTGCTCAACGACTGGGCCGTCGTCGATTCGGAAGAACCGTCGGCGGCCGCCGCCACCGGTTCGGCCGCTACCGCCGCCGGTTCCGCCGGGTGACCGGGTACTGAAGCGGGTGCTCCGCCGCCGGTGCCACCGGACGTCGTTTCGTGCGGGACGGCGGCCTGCTCGGCGTGCTGACGCGCGACGTCTTCGACCGGCCGGGCCGCGGCGACCGCCGGGTCGCCTCCCGCGGCGTGCCGTCCGGCCGCCTGCGGCGTGGCCTCCGGGCTCGCGTGACGGCCGCCCGCGGGCTGCTCGTCCTCGCCCAAGGTGTACTTCGACGGATGCCCCGAACCGTCGTCGACGGTCACCAGCGTCGGGCCATCGGGGCCGCTCGGCCGTTCCGCGGTGATCTTGAGACCGCCGTCCTCGATGTGGATCTTGCCGTCGGGACCCGGCTGGTAGACCTGCCCCTGGCTCGCCGTGGGACGCGAGGCGGCCTGCTGGTCCAGCCGCTCGGCGGTGTCCTTGTGGACGGGCCCGCCCGCCGCGTCACCGGTCCCGTCACCGAAATCGAGGTTGTAGTCCTTGGCCTGACCGGCGGCGTCCTGGACGGAGATGCCCATCTTCCCGTCGGCACCGGGCTCGGCCATGGAGATCTTGCGGTCGCCCTGCTCGACGGTCACCTTCTCGGGTTCGGTGCCGGCGGTGTCGTTCTTGATCGCCTCACCCGTGCGCGGATCGATCGGATACGGCTCCCCGGTGGCCGGGTCGATGTCGAGCGGCTTGTCCGTGACCGGGTTCTTCTCCTGCCCCGGCGCTTCCGGTACTTCGGGCTTTTCCGGCTGCTTGTATTCGACGGCGCTCGGCGGCGGCTTCTGCCCGCCACCACCGGAAGACGGACCGCCACCACCGGACGACGGGCCACCGCCACCGGTGTCCTTGCCCCCACCACCCTTCTCGACGGGCTTTTCGCCGCCCGTCTCCGGGGTCTTGCCCAAGTCCGCGAACGGGTTTTCGACCACCTTGCCGACCGATTCGTTGAACGCACGCCACGCACCGTTGATGGCGTCACGCGTGTTCTTGCACACCAGCTGGAAGTTCTCGATGTGCTTGCCGAACCAGGCGAGGAAGACGTCCTTCAACCAGGCCACCGCCTGAGGTTTGAGAACCTCGTCGATGGTGCTCTGGTCGATGTCGCCCCAGTCGTCATTGAAGGCGTTCTTGGCGTCGATGCTCAGGAACTTGATGCAGTGGATGATGTCGTTCTGGCTGCACGAGCCGTCCGCGATGCGGATGATCCGTTCGATGTCCTGCGCGGTGGCGTCACCGACCTTGTCCGTGTACCACTTCTGCAGCCACTCGACCTTCTCCCGGCAGAACTTGCCGACCGAAGCATTCGTCCGCAGCAGTCCGTCACCCGCGGCCTTGAAGGCCTCGGCGACCTGACCGGTCTTGTCCGAGTAGGCCTTCTGATAGGCACGCGCCTGATCCGCGGCGGCGCCTTCCCAGGTGCCCAGCGAGTTGCCGAGCTTCCCGGAGACGTCCTGCGCCGACCCGGCGATGGCCGTGCCGACCGCGGTCAGCTCGTCCGCGCTCGCCTTGAACAGGTTGAACGGGATGTTGTCCTGCTCGTGGTAAAGCCGCTGGAGCTCGGTGAGCGCCACCGCGGCCCCGCCGCCCGCCAGACTCAGCGCGCGGACGTAGATCGGGTGGAAGATCTCGTAGACCTTGAACCCCGACAGACCGGGGACCATGATGTCGTTCGAATTCGCGCAGCCCGGGTCGGTCTCGGTGGCGCGGCCGGCGATTTCCTGAGTCTTCGCCGCGTCCTTGTTCAGCGCGTCGCGGTCGCCCTGCCGTCCCGCGGCCTGGTTCGCGTCGTACTTCTCGTGCGCGGCCTTGTAGGACTTCTTGACCTCGTCGATCGGCGCGTAGTTGTCGTTGAGGTCGCTCTCGGTGATCCAGTCACCGTTCATCGACTTGACGTAGTCCCGAAAGCCGTTCCGATCGGCCTCGCTGGCGAAACCGCAGCTTTCCGGGCTCTCGTCCTCGATGTAGTCGAGGTAGTTGAGGGCGAGTTCGCGTTTGGTGTCGCGGTCGATGTTCGGGTCGTTGAGGATCTTCTCGACTTCGGCCCGGCTGGGAATGTCGTGCCCGGTGTCGCCACCGACGTCCGCGAGGCCCATCAGCGCTTCCTCATCTCGGCGGCGTTGGAGTCCTCATTGGACTGGTAGAGATC
The DNA here is from genome assembly GCF_042723255.1 of Amycolatopsis thailandensis. NCBI lineage: Bacteria > Bacillati > Actinomycetota > Actinomycetes > Pseudonocardiales > Pseudonocardiaceae > Amycolatopsis > Amycolatopsis thailandensis. Next base: position 72,598 of record NZ_JBHXJK010000020.1, on the reverse strand, counting down.
CTTGGACGCGGCCAGCTTGCGCCCGAACTCGTCCGACGCCGCGAGGTAGCTCCGGGCGCACTTCGCCATGCGCTGGATGCTCGCGGAATAGCCGGTGAAACAGTCACCGTGCGCGGGCCCGAAGCTCGCCGCGCTCAGATTGATCTGCTCGACCGCCCCGATCGGCCCTTCGCAGGCCTGCTTGGGCAGGTCCTGCAAAACCTTGGCCGCCTCGTTCAGCTGCGCCGTGTCTACCTTGTGTCCTTTACCCGCCACCGTCACCCTCCCCTAGGTATACGCACACGGAATGTACCGGGCCGGTAACCCGTGCGCAGCCACTTGGGAAGATCGTGAGAGGGCTTACGAGGCGGAGGAGACGACTCCCGCGAGCCTGTCGGCGGCCGCCTGTGCGGTGTCGTGCGCGGGGGCCTCGACCATGACGCGGACCAGCTGCTCGGTGCCCGACGGGCGCAGCAGCACACGGCCCTCTTCGCCGAGTTCGGCCTCGACGGCGCCGACGGCGTCGCGGACCGCGGCCGAGACGGCGACCGCCGCCTTGTCCGCCACGGGAACGTTCACCAGCACCTGCGGCAGGCGGTTCATCACGGCGGCGAGGTCGGCGAGCGACTTGCCGGTGGAGGCCATGCGGCTCATCACGCGCAGCGCGGTGAGGAGACCGTCGCCGGTGGTCGCGTAGGCGGGAAGGACGACGTGACCCGACTGCTCGCCGCCGAGCGCGAACCCGCTCGCGCGGAGCTCCTCGAGGACGTAGCGGTCACCCACGGCGGTGGTGACGAGGTTGATGTCGTGCGCGCGCATCGCCAGGTGCAGGCCCAGGTTGCTCATCACGGTCGCGACCAGGGTGTTCTTGGTCAGCTCGCCGGTCTCGGCGAGGGCGAGCGCGAGGACGGCCATGATCTGGTCGCCGTCGATGAGCTCGCCGGCGGCGTCGACCGCGACGCAACGGTCCGCGTCACCGTCGTGGGCGATGCCGAGATCGGCGCTGTGCTCGACGACGGCGGCACGCAACGCGTCCGGGTGATTCGACCCACAGTGCTCGTTGATGTTGACGCCGTCCGGGTCGGCGTGGATCGCGATCACCTCGGCGCCGGCCTTGCGGTAGACCTCGGGCGCGGCGAAGGACGAGGCGCCGTTGGCACAGTCGACGACGACGCGCAGGCCCGCGAGCGGGTGCGGGGTCGCGGACAGCAGGTGCTGGATGTAGCGATCGCCCGCGTCGGGGACGTCCTTGACGCGGCCGACGCCGATGCCGGTCGGACGGGTGACGGGAGCGGCGAGACCGGCCTCGATCTCGTCCTCGATCCCGTCGGGGAGCTTGTGGCCGCCCGCGGCGAAGAGCTTGATGCCGTTGTCGGGCATCGGGTTGTGGGAGGCGGAGATCATCACGCCGAGGTCCGCTTCGAGCGCGCCGACCAGGTACGCGACGGCGGGCGTCGGGAGGACCCCGAGACGGAGCACGTCGGCGCCGGCGGACGTGAGGCCCGCCACGACGGCGGCCTCGAGCATCTCGCCGCTGGCACGCGGGTCACGGCCGACGACCGCGACCGGACGGTGCGAACGGTCGTGGGCGGCGAGGACGCGGGCGGCGCTGGCGGCGAGCGAGAGCGCCAGCTCCGGGGTCAGCTCCTCGTTGGCGAGGCCACGTACGCCGTCGGTACCGAATAGGCGAGCCATCTGTCGACCTCCTTGGAAAACCACCACGACAACCTAGCCAGTCCCCCGGCCTTCCTCCCCGCGCCCCCGGCTTCGCCTTTAGCGGGCTAAACGCGACGCGCGCGACTTTAGCGGGCTAAACGCGACACGGGTGGGGCGCATGGGGCAGGTGTGACGGGTGGGACTGGGGGCGAGCGGGACCCGAAGGACCCTGAAAACACGGAAGCGCCCATCCGAAAGACGGATGGGCGCTTCCGCGGGTTGCGCCAGAGGCGCGATCAGCGCTTGCTGTACTGCGGAGCCTTACGGGCCTTCTTGAGGCCGTACTTCTTCCGCTCCGTGGCGCGGGCGTCACGGGTCAGGAAGCCGGCCTTCTTCAGGGCCGGGCGGTCGTCGGCGTCGACCTCGACGAGCGCACGGGCGATCGCGAGGCGGAGCGCGCCGGCCTGGCCCGAGATCCCGCCACCGTGCAGGTTGGCGAAGATGTCGAACGAGTCGGGCTTGTCGACCGTCACCAGCGGCTCACGGATGAGCTGCTGGTGCACCTTGTTCGGGAAGTACTCTTCGAGCGTGCGGCCGTTGAGCTTGAACTCACCGGTACCGGGAACCACGCGGACCCGGACGACGGCTTCCTTGCGGCGGCCGACGGTCTGGGCGTTGCCACCGGCGGCACGCGACGGGCGCGGGGCGGCGGGGGTCTCGCTGGTCGCGACGGCGTCGCCGACCGGAGCGGTCTCCGTGGTCGCGACGGCCTCGGTCGCGGTCTCCTCGGTGCTGGTCACAGACTGTTCCTCACTCACTGCGCGACCTGCGCGATCTTGGTGATCTCGCGCGCCTGCGGCTGCTGCGCGGCGTGCGGGTGCTCGGCGCCGGCGTAGACCTTGAGCTTCTTCGCCTGGGCGCGGCCGAGCTTGTTCTTCGGGAGCATGCCCTTGACGACCTTCTCGAGCAGGTGCTCGGGCTTGGTGTCGAGCAGTTCGCCGAAGGAGCGCTTACGCAGACCGCCGGGGTAACCGCTGTGCCGGTACGCGAACTTCTGCTCGCGCTTGTTTCCGGTGAGCGCGACCTTCTCGGCGTTGACGATGATGACGAAGTCACCGGTGTCCACGTGCGGGGCGTAGGTCGGCTTGTGCTTGCCGCGCAGCAGCGTGGCGACCTCGGTCGCGAGCCGGCCGAGCACGACATCCTCGGCGTCGATCACGTGCCAGGCACGAGTGACGTCGCCGGGCTTGGGGCTGTACGTGGGCAAGGGTCTACCTCGTCGTCAACATTGCGTGTGGGTTCTGTGCGGGCCTAGCGCTTACGCGCCGCAGCGCACAACGACATATGAAGATACCCCCACGCCCGACCCTACTGCGAAGCGGGGGTCGGTCCGGGGTCCCATACTAGGACCGGCGCCCGGCGGGCGCCCCTCAACTGTACCCCGCCGGTGTGGCGGAACCGCCCACGGCATCGTCCTTCGCGGGAGAGGATGAGACGATCCGGACGCGCACCGCGCGCGGGGACTCGATCAGGGGAACGGCGATGAACAAACGGCCAACGACCATCTTGTGCGTGCTGGGCGCCGTGCTGGCGCTCACCACAGCCTGCGGCCAGGCGCGTGCGGGCACCGCCGTGCCGAAGGGCGACGACGCGGCGACCTACGTCGGCACGAAGTTCGAAACGGCGATGAACAAGCTGCAGGACACCATCGGCGATCAGCGCGACGTCACCAGCGAGTCGAGCGCCTACTTCCGGTTCGACGAGAAGTACGTCCGCAGCACGATCTCCTCGGCCCGCACCGGTTCCCCGGAAGGCCGGGTCAGCCGTCAGCGCTCGCAGAAGAACCCGGACGACAGCATCGACTGGTACACCCCCGCCGACGGGCCCGTCGAGTACGTGTACCTCGGGCCGGTCTACAAGAGCCTCGCGCCGACGCCGTGGGTTTCGATGCTGAAGTCCGAGGCCGGGCTGACCATTCCCTGCGCGTGGGTCGGGATCATCCACGCCTGCAAGATGGCCGACGCGATCGCGGTGTCCTACAACGCGGACAAGAAGGTCGTGAAGGGCGCCAAAAGCCTTCCGGACAAGCGGATCGAGCTGACCGCCGACGTCCCGTTCGGGAAGTTCATCGAACGCCGGGTGGAGATCCTGCCGACGTCGATCAGCAGCGGGATCACGGACGAGATGAAGAAGGCGCCGGTGCGGACCACCGTCTCCCTCGACCAGGACGGGAAGCTGAGCCAGATCGTGATGGAGGCGAAGATCGAGGGCAACGGCCACAAGATCGAGCTGCGCTACGAATTCCGGTTCACCGGCAAGGCGAGCACGCAAGACCTGCCGAAGCTGCCGGACGCCTCGCAGATCACCGTGCTGCCGGACAAAGCGGCCAAGGACGACTTCAACCGCCGGTACAACGAGTTGAAGGGCGTCTGAGCCATGACCGACCAGCAACCTCAGCAGCCCCAGCAACCGCAGCAGTGGTGGCAGCCGCCCGCGAATCCCGCGAACCAGCAGCAGGGCTGGCAGCAGGAAGGTCAGGCCACCGGACCGCACGCCGGGCAGTGGCAGCAGAACGACCAGGGCGCCGCGACCACCGGCTCCTACACGGGGCAATGGCAGCAGTCCGCCCAGCCCGGGGTCACCGGCTCGTTTTCGGGACCCTGGCAGCAAAGCAACGCGCAGGCGCCGGGCACGGCGTGGCAGCAGCCGCAACAGCAGCAGCCCGCACCCCAGCAGAATTGGCAAGCACAGCAACAGAATCCAGGCACGCCACCGCAGGGTCAGTACGGCGGCGGGTTCCAGCCGACCCAACCGGCACAGTCGTCGCAGTACGGCGGGCTCGGCGCGTTCGGTGCCGAACCCGCGAAGAAGCCGAAGGTTTCCAAGAAAGCCTTGTTGATCGGCGGAATCGCGGCGGCCGTGGTGGTCGCGGGTGGCGTCGGGGCTTGGCTGCTGGGCGCGTTCGCCGGTGACAGTCTCGATCAGAAGTCGGTCCAGGACGGTGTCACCCGGGTGCTCAACGAGCACTACGGCGAGCCGGATGTGAAGAACGTGTCGTGCCCGTCCGGTCAGCCGGTGGAGAACGGCACCACTTTCGATTGTTCGATCGATCTTTCGGGACAGCAGAAGAAGGTCACCGTCCGGGTGCTGAACACCACCCCGGAATTCGAGGTCGGCGCACCGCACTGACGGGAAAGCCGCGACGGGAACTCTCGTCGCGGCTTTTTCTTTCGGACAAACGAAACGGCGGGCTCGGCATCCGAAGATGCCTGCCCGCCGTTGCTCGTTCCGAGCGTGAGACTCAGAACAGGCCGGTGACGCCCTGCTCCGTGCTCTGGTAGCCGTCGGCCAGCTGCGGCAGCACGCCGGCGACCTGCGCGAGAAGCTGCTTGAGCTCCTCGAAGCTGTTGTCCCACTCCTGCTGGGCGGCCATGTACGCGACCTTCGCGTCACCGTCCCAGGTGTTGATCAGCGGCGACAGGTCGCTCTTCAGCTGCCCGAAGAGGGACTCCAGCTCGCCACCGGAGTTCTTGCAGTCGTCGGCCGCCGCGTGAATCGTGGCGTAATCGACCTTCATCTCGCCCATAAGATCCTCCAGTCAAAAAGAAAAAGTCGTGGTTTTGGTGCGGTGGAGCCGAATCAGCCGAGGACGCCGAAGCCCTGGTTGACCGACTTGATGAGCTCCTGCTGCTGCTGCTCGGTCGCGTTGTACTTCGAACCGGCCTGCTCGAGCAGGTCACCGATGTTCTGGAGGGCCGTGTTGAGCTTGCGGCCCGCACCGTCGAAGCGGGTCATGACGTTGTTGAACGCGAGCGCCGCGTCGCCGGTCCAGCCCGCGCGGGTGGCCTCGATGTTGTCGCGCAGCTTGCTCAGGTTCTGGTCCATCGAGACGCGGACCTCGGTCACGCGCTTCTCGGCCTCGGTGAACTGCTCAACTGTCCCGGTAAATCCGCCAGCCATGGGAGCTACCCCCTTCGTTCGTGGTTTATCCGTACTTGGTGAAGTTCGTTTGGTACGGACCTACGACGGAGACACTGCCACGTCTGGTTCCCTCTTGTCGCTCCTTGGTTTCAAGTAGTTGCTTGCGTTAACGCTCCCGGCGGGAACCGCTCGCGAGAACGCGGCCGCGGCACGGTGATTCGCCCGAAGAAAGGGGCTTTCACCACGGGATTTCGCAAGTGCACAGTGCTCGGTCAATCGACGCGGCGCATGATTCGCGACTGCGAAAAGTCCTCGTCGTCGTCACTCACACGTGGCCGTCTGGCCGCCGGTTCTGGCCGAAAGGGAACCAAGTCCGCCGCTGCGGGCAAAGCGGGAACCGGGAGACCGGCGCCGGCGCGGAACCGTTTCGCGGCGTTCCGGACGACGCTCGGAGTCGGCGCGGTCTCGCCGCCGGCGAGCCGTCCCTTGCCGAATTGCTTCGCCAGTTCGGCGTTCTCGCCGCGACGGCGTTCGTATCGCGCCTTGGCCGTGCGGGCGACCTGTCTGGCATAGGTGACCGCGTCGCGTCCTGTTCGCGCGAAGTGTTCGGCGGGGGTCTCGGATTCGGGTGGCACGCGCCTCCCCCTTCAGTTGACGACCGCCATCGTTTTGACGACCTGCTCGCAGGCCGCGCTCACCCGCGGTTCGAGCGGGGAGCCGGTGCCGTACTGGCAACCGATGTGGACGCGGATCTTTCCCTGCGCGACGACGTACCAGTCGACGCGGGCTTTCGGCTTCGTCTCGCGGTAGTAGACGACGGTCTTGCCGGCGTAGTTCGCGGAACCGTTGAAGCCGCTGTATTTCTCCGGCGACGCCGCCGCCCTGCCGCCGAGGTCGTCGACGAGTTTCCCTCTGTCGGCCGTCGCGTCGTAGTCCATCGCGTACTCCTGGGCGACCACGAGGTCGTCACCGGTGAGGGAGTCGCTCGGATGGATCACCACCTGACGGTCGGCGACGCGGTCGTCGGTCTGGGTCCAGTCCGGCGGCGCGATGAAGCGGTAGTCGTACTGGGCGAGTGTCCGGCCCTCCGGTTCGGCCTCCCCGCTGTTGACCGCGAAGAGGACACCGCCGACGACCGCCGCCACGGCCACGACGGCCGCGGCGACGATCCAGGGCGTCTTCTTGCCCTTCCCGCCGTGCCCGGCGGGTTTGGTCTCGCGAGCGGGCTCACCCGGCCGCCACGGCGGCGGGGCGCCTATCCCCTGCTGCCCCATCGGCGGCGACGGCGGCCCCTGCTGCCGCGTCGCGTTTAGCGGGCTAAACGCGCTCTGCGGCGGCGGGGGCTGGGCGGGTTGGTGAGGGAACGGGGGGCGCCGGTCGGCGGGGGCAGGCGCGGGGGCGCCGCCCCGGGAGACCGCGGAGCCCGCGAGCGAGCCCGTCCGGTCCGGATCGATCAGCACCGCGCGCAGGGCGCCGCGGGCGACCACGGTCTCCGGCTGGTCGAGCGTGGTGGGCACGACGCCGGTCCGCTCGTGCACCAGCCGGGACACCATCGGGATCCGGCTGGACCCGCCCACCAGGAAGATCGCCGTCAGCTGCTTGGGCCGCAGCCCGGAATCCGCGATCGCGCCCACGGTCAGCTCGACCGCGCGCCCGAGCGGGCCCGCGATGAGCCGCTCCAGGTCCTCCCGCGTCACGTGCGCGTCGGCGAACGGCGGCGGCATCGGGACGTCGGTGTACGCGTGCCGGGACAGGGTCTCCTTCGCGCCGCGCACGTCCTGCCGCAGTACGCGACGACGGCGCCGATCGGTGAGTTCGCGGCCTTCGACCAGTTTCCGCCACTCCGGCGGATCGACGGACGACACCAGCGACCCCACGTGCTCCAGGAGCGCCTGGTCGACGTCCGCCCCGCCGAAGCTCGGATCCCCCCGGGTGGCCAGCACCTGGAACCCGGCGCGTTTAGCGGGCGAACCGCGATCCGCCGGGCTGCCGGGCATGCGCTGGACCACGGAGACGTCGACGGTGCCGCCACCCAGGTCGAGCACCGCGAGGGCGTCGCCGGGGCGGCCGCTGAACTCGACGGTGCGCTCGGAGTTGAGGTCGGCCGGGGCGAACGTCGCCGCGTGATAGACCGCCGCGGCGACCGGCTCCGGTACGAGCGCGACCTGACGCGCGAGCCCGCCCGCCGCCTGCCGGAGCAGCCGGGTCCGGGTCGCGCCCCAATCGGCCGGGTGGGTCAGCACGAGCAATTCGACTTCGGCGTCACCGGCGAGCCGACGAGCCTCGGTCACCGCGCGTTTCAGCACGGCGTGGACGACGTCGGTCACGCGAAGGACGTTGTCGCCCAGCAGCAGGTCGCCCTCGTCGATCCGGCGCTTCGGATTCGGCTCGTAGCGCGACGGATCCACCGCCGCCTGCCGTTCCGCCTCCTGGCCGACGAACAGCGTCCCGTCCGGCGCGGCGTAGACCGCCGACGACATCAGGGGCTGCCCGTCCACCACGACGACCTGCGGTTCGCGGCCGTTGATCGAAGCGACTACGCAGGTGCTCGATGTCCCGAAGTCCACCGCTACCCGCACAGTCACCAGCCACTCCCGCAGATCGTCGTCGTCACCACACGCCCGTCCCGTACCTCACCTGGTTCCGCGGGAGGTCAGTCCGGCTGGATCCACGAGACCTGCATGAGCTGCTTGCCGTGCTTCCGGGTGACGAGGTTTCCTCGTCCCGGAGGCATCTGGCTCGGCTTCACGTTGGCGACGAGGTTGCCCTCGTCCCGCGAGCCGTTCATGACCATACCGGGCGCCGCGATCTCCCTGAGCTTGCCGAGGATCGGGTCGAACATCGCCCGGCTCGCGCCACCGCTGCGGCGCACGACGATGATGTGCAGACCGACGTCCTTCGCCTGCGCGAGGAACTCGGCGAGCGGCTTCAGCGGGTTGCTCGACTGCGTGGCGACCAGGTCGTAGTCGTCGACGATGACGAACAGTTCCGGACCGGTCCACCAGGACCGGGTCTTCAGCTGTTCCTGCGTGACGTCCGGACCGGGGAGCCGCCGGGTCATCGATCCGTGCACGTCCTTGACCATGCTGTCCAGCTGCGCGGCGGACACCGCGTAGCCGAGCAGCTGGTCCCCGCCGATGAAGCCGAGCATCGTGCGCCGGTAGTCGACGAGGATGACGACCGCTTCCTGCGTCGTGTACCGCTCGGTGATGCCCCGGGTGATCTGCCGCAGCAGGTTCGTCTTGCCCGACTCGCCGTCCGCGAAAGCGTAGAAGTGCGAATCTGCGGCGAAGTCGAGATAGATCGGCTGGAGGTCTTCCTCGTTGACGCCGATCGGCACCAGCTTCGTGTTGCGCTTGGAGTCGATGGACAGGACCTCGTCGTAGGTGACCATCTCCGGCAGCAGGCGGACCTGCGGCGCCGGGCGGCCGCGCCACGCGGCCTTGATCTTCGCCACCGCGTCGGCGACACCGGCGGCGAGATCGTCCGGGTTGCTCGATCCGTCGATGCGCGGGAGACCGGTCAGCAGGTGCAGCTTGTCCCTGGTCAGACCGCGGCCAGGGCGGCCGGACGGGACGTTCACCGCGACCCGGCGGTCGATGTCCGACTCGCTCGGGTCACCGAGGCGCAGCTCGAACCGGGTACCGATCATGTCCTTGATCGCCGGGCGGATGTCCGCCCACCGGTTCGCCGCGATGATGACGTGGACACCGTAGGAAAGACCCTGGGTGGCGAGCTTGGTGATCGAGGTCTCCAGCTCGTCGAAGTCGTCCCGCAGCGCCTTCCAGTTGTCGACGATCAGGAACGCGTCGCCGAAGGCGTCTTCCTCGGGCTTGATCTCGCCCCGCCGCTTGCGGTTGCGGAACTCGTTCATCGAGTCGATGCCCATGGCACCGAACCGGCCTTCCCGCTCGGTGAGCAGGGTGGTCAGCTCGGCCACGATCCGGCGGGCCTTGTCCGGCTCGCGCCGGGCGACGGCGACACCACCGACGTGCGGCAGGCCCTGGAGACCGGCCAACGTACCGCCACCGAGGTCGAGCGCGTAGAACTGCGCTTCCTCGGGGGTGTGGGTCAGCGCCATCGACATGATCAGCGTCCGGAGCATGGTCGACTTGCCCGACTGCGGACCGCCGACGATGACACCGTGCCCGGCGCCACCGGAGAAGTCGCCCCACAGCAGGTCGCGTCGCTGCTCGTACGGGCGGTCGACGATGCCCATCGGCACCTGCAGCCGTCCGTTGCCGAAGAACCCGACCGGGGAAAGACCGCGGTCGTCGGTGGGGTTCAGGTTCGGCAGCAGGGTGTCGAGCGAGTTCGGCTCCTTGAGCGGCGGCAGCCAGACCTCGTGCGCGGGCGGGCCCTGGCCGATCAGCCGGGACACGATCACGTCGAGCTCGCTGGGCTCGACGGCCTCCTCCGACTTGGCCTCTTCCACCGGCGCGGCCTCGATCTGCTGCGGCTCCGGTTCCTTCGGCAGTTCGACGAAGTCCGGGACGAACAGCTGCGGGCGCTTGTCGGCGCGGACCACGGTCGCGACCGGGCCCGCCGCCTTGATGCCCGCGGGCCGGTACGGGCCCGAGACGTACGAGGCCTTGAAACGGACCAGCGTCGAGGTGTCGTACTTGAGGTAACCGCCACCGGGGACGGACGGCAGCTCGAACGCGTCGGGCACGCCGATCGCGGCCCGGGATTCCGCGGCGGAGAACGTCTTCAGACCGATGCGGTAGGAAAGGTGCGAGTCGAGACCGCGCAGCTTGCCCTCTTCCAGCCGCTGCGACGCGAGGAGCATGTGCATCTGGAGCGACCGGCCCAGACGGCCGATGGCGACGAACAGGTCGATGAAGTCCGGCTTCGCGGCCAGCAGTTCGGAGAACTCGTCACAGACGATGAAGAGCGCGGGCAGCGGGTCGAGGTCGGCGCCGTTCTCGCGGGCCTTCTCGTACTCCCAGACGTTCTTGAAGTTACCGCCGTTTTTCAGCGCTTCCTGGCGGCGGTTCATTTCGCCCGCCAGCGCGTCCTTCATCCGGTCGACCAGCGTGACCTCGTCCGCGAGGTTGGTGATGACCGCGGAAACGTGCGGCGCGGTGTCCAGGCCGAGGAACGTCGCACCACCCTTGAAGTCGACGAGGACGAAGTTCAGCGTGCTCGACGAGTGCGTGGCGAGCATGCCCAGCACCAGGGTGCGGAGGAACTCGGACTTACCGGAACCGGTCGCCCCGATGCACAGGCCGTGCGGGCCCATGCCCTCCATCGCGGCTTCCTTGATGTCCAGCTCGACCGGCTGGCCGTACTCGCCGACGCCGAACGGGACGCGGTAGCGGTCTCGCACCGGGCGGGGCCGCCATGACTGCTGGACGTCGAAGGTCATCGGGTCGCCGGGGATGCCCAGCAGTTCGAGCAGACCGGGGTTGGACAGCAGCGGCTCTTCCTCGGCGGCGTCCTGCGCGGCGGTGCCGACGCGGTACGGGGCGAGGAGCCGGGCCAGCGCCTCGGACTCGACGACGCTGAGCGTGTCCGGGCGGCCGAACCACTCGACGCCGCCGGCGCTGCGCGCGCCGAGGCGGTCTTCCTCGACGACCAGCCGCAGGCCACGACGGGCGGCGAGGTTGCCGATGGAGTCGGAAAGGTCGATCAGGGTGACGCCGACCAGACCCTCTTCGAGGATGATCTGCTCCTCGCGGGTGACCTCGGCGTCGTCGACGATGATGACGATGTGCGGCTGGTCCGGGGCGGGCGTCGCGTTGCGGGAGAACCGCTGGCGGTCACGGAGTTCTTCGTCGAGCCACTGCTCGATCTGCGCGAGGGAACCGGCCATCATCCGCAGCTGGCCGATGCCGTCGGCGAGCGCCGGGTGCTGGGCGTGCGGCAGCCACTTCGCCCACTCCCACTCCTCCTTGGCGCGGCCCGCTGTCGCGACCGCGATGAGGACGTCGTCGGGGCTGTGGAAGGTGACCAGCTGAGCCAGCATCGCGCGGGTGAGGCCGCGGGTGAGACCGCGGTCGCCCTGCATGCTGACCGCGGCGAACCCGCGGAGGGTGATCTGGGTCGGCAGGTCCGGGACGATCGAGTGCGCGCGGACGAACCGGCGCAGGGCCAGCGTGGCGATCGGCTCCAGTTCGTCGACCGGGCCGGTCTGCGGCGGCACGAGCCGCGTCGCGAGACGGTGCGAACTGCGGCCGACGCGGAGGTGGAGGAAGTCCTGGTCGTTCTGGCGGCGTTCCCACATGCGGCGGCTCGCGGCCAGCGACCACAGCGTCTGCGGGTCGGGGTGGACCCACTCGAGAGCGGCGCGCTGGTCGACCATGGCCTCGCGGGCCCTGTCGCGCATCTGGCCGAGGTAGCGCAGGTAGTCCTTGCGGTCCTCGTCCATCTCGGCCTTTTTGGCGCCGCCGCCCTTGCCCGCGCCGCCGGCCATCATGCCGACGGTGCTGAGCACCATCATGCCGCCCATCATCATCATCATGGGATTGCGTCCACCGGTGGTGAACATGAAGACCATCATCCCGAGGGAAGCGACGATCATCACCGCGGGAAGCAGCTTCATGACGATGTTGCCCGGGATGGTGCGCGGCACCTCAGGCGGCGGTTCGAGATGCACCTCGCCGCCCGGCGGCCGCGGCGCCGCCAGGCGCGGTGACTTCTTGAACTGCAGCGTGCTCATCGAAGGACCCCTCTTCAAACTCGACGATGGCGGCCACCGTTGGTGCGCGTACGGGTGCGCGAGACAACCTATCGAACGTGGCCGGTGAAATCCGGACAACGCCGAGAACGGCCCCTGCCGGGACCATACGCATGCCGGGAGTCTAGGGCTCCGGCTCCGCCGACGTGCGTTTAGCGGGCTAATCGCGATCTGACCCCCGGGCGCCCGGACGTGCGTTTAGCCCCCTAATCGCGATCCGGGGGCCGGCGGCGACCGAAATGCTTAGGCTCCCTACGCGTCGCGTTTAGGGGGCTAAAGGCGACGCGTCGACGGCCGGGAAGAGGGGGCCCGGAGGTCGTCTCTCTTACTTTTGCCGGTCTTTTTCCGACAGTCGATGATGTGGGCACCCGGGTTCGGTATAGGTTCCCCGGGGACCAGACTCTCAGGGCAGGGGGAAGGCAGTGGCAACGGGCACGACGGTATTCAGCAGGGTGACGGTGGTCGCGCCACGCACCCGGATCGACGTGGCTTTGCCGGCTGACGTCGCGGTGGCGGATCTGCTGCCCATGCTGTTGGAGATGGCGAAGGAGGCGACGCCGGACGGCGGCGCCCGCCACGGCGGCTGGGCATTGGCGAAGCTGGGCGACGCACCGCTCGACCCGAGCCGGACCCTCGCGTCCCTCGGTGTCGTCGACGGCGAACTGCTGCAGCTGCGCAAGCGCAACGAGAACCCGCCGCCACCGCTGTACGACGACGTCGTCGACGCGATCGCAGAGTCGTCCCCGGACAGCTTCCGTCCGTGGACTAAGGAGACGGCGCGCCGCTTCGGGCACATCGCGGGCGGCCTGGCGCTGTTCTTCTCGGCTCTCGCGCTCTTCACCAGCGGGTCGTTCTACGGCGGCAACGCGCTCGCCGCCGCGATCGCGGGTGGTGTCGGCGCGATCGCGTGCGTCGCGGTCGGCGCGACACTGGCCAAGGCCTACCAGGCCCAGGCGACAGGCGTGCTGATCGCCGCGGCAGGCGGCCTGCCGCTGGCCTTCGTCAGCGGCTTCTACATCGTGCCAGGGCTGTCCCTGTGGGCGAACCTGTTGCTCGCGAGCACCCTCGTGATCATCGTGGCGGCGGTCTGCATCCTCGTCATCGGGCACGGGATCACCACCTTCATCGCGGCCGCGACGACGGCGACGATCTCGGCGCTGACGTTCCTGGCCGCGACCCTCATCGACACCCCGATCGCCGGGATCGCCGCCGGCGCCACCGCTTTCTCGCTGGCCTGCATCTCGCTTCTGCCGCGCGCGACGATCAAGCTCGCCGCGCTGCCGACACCGCATGTGCCCGGCAGCGCCGAAGAGCTCAAGGAAGACTCGGGCTTCCCTGACTACCGCGCCATCGAGCGCCGCACCGCGGTCGCCCACGAGTACATGACCGGTCTGCTGACCGGCTGCGGCGCGGCCACCGCGCTGTTCGCGATCATCGCCTCGACGTCTCCCACGGTCTTCGGCCCGATCCTCGGCGTGATCGCCACGTTGGTCCTGCTCCTGAGGGCCCGGGCGTACGCGAACGGCGCGCAGGCCATCGCCCTGCTGACCACCGGAATGGTGTCCGGCGCGGGCATCCTGCTCGGCTGGATGTGGTCGGCGAGCCCGCTGAACCGGGTCCTGTTCGTGTTCGGCGCGCTGCTGCTGATCGGCGCCGGCGCGCTCGTGGTCGGCGTGATCTTCCCGAACCAGCGCTTCTCGCCGCCGCTGCGGCGGACCGTGGAGATCTTCGAGGCCGTCTTCATCGCGACGGTGCTCCCGCTGGCGCTCGGCGTCATGGATCTCTACACGACGCTGCGCCACCTCAACTTCAAGTGACGACCCGATCGGATGATGCTCTGATGGCCGCAGCGCGGAAGTCCAGGGGGACGCGCGTCCGCCACCTCGGCCTCGCCGGACGTACCGGAACGGTGCTGCTGGCGGCCGGTATCGGTGTTCTCTCGCCGGCGTCGGTGGCGCTTCCGGCGTGGGCGCAGCAAAGCAGCGTCGCGCCGGACGCCGGTGGTTACTACGCGACTCCGCCCCCGGTCGACCCCTCCAAGAAGCCGGCGGACGAAAACAAGCCGGACAAGAACTACGAGCAGAAGACACTGTGTGTGCAGCGCAGCAAGCTCGGCGGCGACCAGGTCGACATCAAGAGCCGACCGTGGGGCCAGGAGTACTTGCAGATCCAGAAGGTCCACGAGTTGATGCGCGGCGCCACCAAGTCGGTCGGCGGAGGCGTCAAGGTCGCCGTGATCGACACCGGCGTCAGCGCACACCCGTACTTCAAGAATCCTGTCGAATCGGGAGGCGACTACGTCGCGACTCCCAACGGCAAGGCACCGGGGCTCGAGGACTGCGACGGCCACGGCACCGAGGTGGCGGGAATCATCGCCGCGAACCCGACCGACCCGAGCATCGGGTTCCGCGGGGTCGCGCCGGACGCCCAGATCATGTCGATCCGTCAGTCGAGCCAGAACTACGAGGAGGCCGAGAAGAAGGCCGAGCCGCCGCCTCCCCCTCCGTCTTCCTCCAACTCCGCCCCTCCCGGGTCGTCGAACAACGAGCTCCCACCCTCGTCGCAGGGAAACGGCGCTGTCGGCGGCGCCGCGGACGGAACGGCGCCGGGTCAGGACAAGGGCGGACGGCAGCAGGAGCAGGGCAAGACCGCGGGAACGTTGAAGACGCTCGCGCAAGCCGTGGTCCGGGCCGTCGACAAGGGCGCCAAGGTCATCAACATGTCGGTCGACAACTGTCGCCAGGCCGACGGCAAGATCACCCAAGGCGAACAGCAGCTGCAGGCCGCGGTGAACTACGCCGTCACCCAGAACGTGGTCGTGGTCGCGGCGGCGGGCAACGTCGGCCCCAAGTGCCCGCAGAACGACCAGCCGGATCCCAAGTCGCCCAAGATGATCGTCACGCCGCCGTGGTTCGCCGACGACGTGCTGTCCGTCGCGGCGATCGACGACACCGGCGGAGTCGCGGACTTCAGCGTCAACGGGCCGTGGGTGTCCGTGGCCGCGCCGGGCACCAAGATCATTTCGCTCGACCCCGCCGAGGGGTCGAGCAGTCTGGCCAACCTGACCATCGAAGGCGGCAAGGACCCCGGCCCCATCCAAGGGACCAGCTTCGCCGCCCCGTACGTCGCCGGGCTGGCCGCGCTCGTGCGCGCGAAGTTCCCCGGGCTGCAGGCCCGTGAGGTGATGAACCGGATCAAGGCGACGGCGCAGCACCCCGCGGCGCCGGGCGGGCGGGACAACTTCGTCGGGTTCGGGGTCATCGACCCGATCGCGGCGCTGACGGCGATCGTGCCGTCCGAGGCGGACAAGGCGAAGGCGGTTCCGCTGCCCGCGAACCTGCCGCCGTCGAACGACCGCGACTCCACTCCGATGATCGTCGCGCTCGCCGGGACCGGCGGAGGACTGGTGGCCCTGCTCGTCACGCTGTTCGTGGTGCACTCGGTCCGCCGGAACCGGCCGACCACCGCCCCCGCCCGCAAGACCCCCTAGAGCGTGCGACTTTAGCGGGCTAATCGTCATCTGCCCTGGACTTGCCTCCAGACCGTCAGATCGCGATTAGCCCGCTAAAGTCGCTCTGCCTGCGGGGCGCCTACTTGGCGGGTTTGGGCTTCGGGGCGGGTTTCTTCGGGGCGTCGTCCTCGCCGATCACAGGCGGGACGACCTGGCCGGGCTCACCGACCACATCGGACGGCTTCGACGCGGGCCGCGTCTTCGACTGATGCGCGGTGCCGCCTCCCCCGCCGGCGCCCATCCCCATCATGGGCGCCATCCCCATCGGCATCATCGCCGATCCCGCCCCGGCGGCCTGCCCATGAGCCGGAGCGGCCTGCACGGGCGCGACCTCCGGGATCGGCGCCTGCCCTTGCTCGATCAGCGGTTCCTGGGATCCGGTCTTCCGGCCGTCGGCGGGATCGGCCGCGGACGGCGACGTCGACTGTTCCTCGGAAGACACGGCGGCACCGGAATCCGATCCAGTGGCGGCCGCCTTCTCCTGCGCCGGCGCGTTCGCCGGTTCGGAGTCGTCGTTGAGCTTGAACTCGTCGCGCGGGTAGCGGTGGGCGATCTCGATGCTCCGAGACGCGCCGTCAGGATCGTCGACGCCGTCGCAAAACCGCACGAAGCCCTCGATGACGTTGCGGCCGGCTTCGAAAAGCGCCTTGGCCGACTCTTGGGCCTCTTCAAGCTGAGTGCGCGCTCGCCGGACGCCGCCGACCGGCAGCATCGCGGTCTCGGAGGTCAGCTCGGCCGTATCGACCAGGACCTCGACGAGATCGGTCAGGATGCGGCGGATCGACAGCACCAGCTCGTCGAGCGAACCCGCCAGCGTGGTGAGGGCGTCCTCGACGTCGGAGCCCGCGATCTTGATGTCCCCGATGTACGCGACGAACGCGTCGGCGTCCTTGCCGGACCACCCGGCGTCGAGACGGCCGAGGTCCTCCGACAGTTCTTTCGAAACGGTGCCCGCGGTCGCCGCCGCTTTCCGGAGCCGGTCCGCCTCCTCCTTGAGGTCCTCCCAGCGCCCCGCCAACGGGGTCAGGTAGGCCTCGACGGGGTCGATCAGTCCCAGATGGCCGGACAGCTCGGAGACGAAGGCGAGATGCGGCGCCGCGGCCTCGACCAGGTCTTCACCGCCCGACCCCGTCGCGTTTAGCGGGCTAAACGCGCTCTGGGCCGACTCGGGAGCAGCGGTGCGGGCGGCCTTCGGGTGCGGGATGGAATCGGTCGGGTTCTCCGACTCGGCGATCATGCAGATCAGAGCTCCACGGCGCGTTTGATCATCTGGGCGGCCTCTTCGTCGTGCCCGGCGTGCCGCGCGGTCACGGTGTGCAGGGCCTCTGACGCCGACCTCAACGCGGCCGCGCCTTCCTCCAGCTGACGTCGGATGGCACCGGCCGCGCGCCCGTAAGACGCGCCGAGGCCCAGTTCCTCCCCCAGCGCGCCATGGGACTCGACGGTGATGCCCTCCCCGGTCACCTCCGCGGCCGCCAGGTCGAGCTCTCCGGCGGCCGCGTCCACCCGCTTCGCATAGTCGACGACGGCGACGCCGTCGATCTTCAGGCCGGCCACTGCACCCTCCACTCACCCGATACCGCTTGGGTTTGAGACGCGCGCGCCGTCCAAGGGGTTCCCGCGATCAGTTACCCGCGGGAACCTGCTGCGACTGCGTGGCGACCGAGCCCGCCCTGTCGTCGATCGGCACCGTGTCGAAGGTGCGAAGGACGTCCTGTGTGTTCAGCGAAGCGCCGGTGGGCAGGATCCTGACGATGGACTCGGGCGCGGGAACGCGCTTGTTGAGCCCGATCGAGTCCGCGGTCACGGCGTCGGGGACGCCGTAACGGATCCCGCGATCGGAGATCAGCTGGATCGGTCCCTTGTCGAAGGTCTCCTTGCCGGTCGCCGACTGGACGACCGCCGCGTAGCCGGGCTCCATGAAGAAGCTGTTGATCGGCGCGCCGACCGGACCGGGGGTGCCGATCTTGACGCCGGGCGCGGACCCGTCGGCGTTCCTGCCCTTCGGCAGCTTGTCGTCGACGAAGACCGCCGTGTGCCCGTCACGGCTGGCGCCATCACCGGCGATGGACCAGCTCAGGCAGGAGACGCGGGAACCCTGGGTCGCGTTGAGCACCGTCGGCACGGTCTGGGGGTACGCGTTGAGCCCGACGAAGCCCTGCTGACCTTCGGTCACCCGCGTGATGTTGCGGATCTTGCCCTGGGCCACGGACATCACCGAAGTGCTGCCGTCGTTCTTGCCGGTCTGGACGATGTCCGCGACCGCCGGGGAAATGGTCTGGATCCCTTCCCTCAGGATGAGGTGGAAATCCTTCCGCCCTTCGGCCTGCTCCGTGGAGAAGACGTCGCCGACCTTCATGCCTTCGATCTCGTAGTTGGGGGTCTCCCCGTCGCCGTCGACGTCCGGCAGCTTCAGTTCGGGCACCTCGGGGATGGCGTCGAGCAGCCCCTGGGAGATCCCGCGCGGCTGGTCCGGCAGCTTCAGCGCGGAAAGGACGGCGTTCGCGTCGGGCTTGATCTCGGCCTTGACCGCGTTGGCGTTCGGCAGGTTGGGATTCGCCGCCAGCCGGTAGATCAGATAGGTCCTGCCGTTGGCGCCCTTGGCCATCAGCGCCTCGTTCTGACCGAGCTCACGGTTCCCGAGCTGCTTCACACCCGCGTAGACGGTCGTCTCCGTCTTCGTGAGATCGGGCTTCGGCACCGACGGGTCGTACATGACCTCGTCGCACACGCCCCAGTCCGCGCTGGCGCGCTGGGTTTCCGTCGGCATCAGCTGCGGGCCGTTGGGAATCCCCATGAGCTGGCCGCGGGGGATGTTCTTCAGCTGTTCGTCCGAGACGACTGTGGGGTTCTTCACTTCGGAGGCCTGCTGCGGCCCGGAAGGCTTGGTCCCCGCTTGCTGCTGTCCCTGCTTCGACTGCGCGATGATAAGCAGCCGCGCGGAGGCGAGGTTGAAGGTCGGGACGAGTTTCTTCGGGTTCCCCGCCACGACGTACACCGTTCCGGACTGCTCGCCGATGACGATGTTGCCCGCGTCCGGCACGGAAGGCTTCGGGCTCAGGAGCCCCCAGATGACGAAGACCAGGACGCCCAGCGCGGCCAGCACGACACCCACGATGGTGGCGCGCGTGTGGGTGCGCATCGGGTCGTGGAGCATGACCGCGTCGCGACGGACCAGCGCGGATTGCATCCGGCGCAGAACGAACTGATAAGCCTGAACTTGAGACTTAGTAGTCGGTGTTGATGGCATTCTCGACCTACAGTCCTCCCCGTCGCGGTACGGTTCCGCAGGATAGCCGTACGGGGACCGTCTGGTGTGGGGTTTCTACCAACTCCAGCTAGTGTCAGATTCCTCGGGACCGGCTTTCCGGGTACGCAGCACGCACGAGGGGAAGAGAAAGCGCGGATGTCCGTCACCACTCCTCCACGTCCGCCCGGCCCTCCGGGGCCGCAACCTCCTGGTCGTCCGCCGGGGCCGCCGCCGAGGCCCGGGAGACCGGGTGGTCCGGGCGGGCCGGCCGGAGGCCCGGGTGGTCCCGGTGTTCCTCGTGGTCCTGGCGGCCCGGGTGGTCCTGGCGGGCCCGGTGGACCGCAGGGTCCGGGTGGCCCCGGTCCTGGAGGACCCGGTGGGCCCAAGGGTCCCGGCGGACCTGGTGGCCCGGGAGGTCCCGGTGGGCCAGGCGGTCCCGGCGGTCCTCCGTCCGGTGGCCCCGGTCCGCAGTCCGGCCCTCCGCCCGCTCCGGCGGCACGGATCGCGGCGCCCACGCGGCGCCGGACCGGCGGGATCAACCTCGGCCCGGTGCCCGTGGCGAACCTGGTCGTGCTCGAACTCGGGCTCGCGATCGGCCTCGTCCTGCTCGCGATCGACATGAAGCTGAAGTGGATCGCGATCGGCGTACTCGGCTTCGCGATCATCGTCGCGTTCCTGCGCTGGGGCGGCCGTTGGTTCACCCAATGGGCCGGCCTCACGCTGCGGTACACGTTCCGTTCGCATGATCGGGTGGCGAATCCGCTTCCGCCGAGCAGCATCGAAACCCTCGCCGCCGAAGAGGATGCCGTCACCGGCCCCGACGACGCCCGGGTGAACCTGCTCCGGCTCGCCGTTCCCGATCTCGTCGTCGCGCACGGTGTGGACCACGAACGCCAGCAGGTCGGCCTCGCGTGGAACGACGGCACGTGGACCGCGGTCCTGCTCGTCGAGCCCGCGCCCGCGCTGATCACCCAGGCGGGTGGCGCGCCGAGCCTGCCGCTGTCCGCGCTCGCCCCGTGCCTCGAGGACCGCGGTGTGGTCCTCGACTCGATCCAGATGATCTGGCACTGCTACCCGGGCAGCGCCGCGCTCCCGTCGGACTCGCCGGCGCTCAGCTCGTACATGGAGGTGCTCGGCCCGCTCCCCGCGGCCGCGCGGCGGACGACCTGGGTCGCCATCCGGCTCGACCCGCGCCGGTGCCCGGCCGCCATCCGCGAACGTGGCGGCGGCGTCGTCGGTGCGCATCGAGCGCTGATCGGCGCGTTGTCGCGGGTCCGCAACGCTTTGGAGTCGCAGGGCGTGCCGACCCGGCCGCTCGATCCGGACGAGCTGCTGCGGTCCAGCATTTCGGCCGCGGAACTCACCGCGGTCGCCGGTTCGCCCGCGAAAGTCGGTCTGCAGGAGCGCTGGACCGGCGTCACCGCGGCGGGCATCGGGCACGCGAGCTACGCGATCACCAGCTGGCCGAAGGGCAAGATCAGCGGCAGCCTGAACGCGCTGACCAGTGTCCGCGCGCTGTCGGCGACGGTGGCGATGTCGATCTCCCCGTCCGCGGACGAGGGCAAGATCGGCCTGCGGGGAATCGTTCGCCTGAGCGCGCGGAACCCGCGTGAACTGGACGCCGCCGACCAGCGGCTGCAAAGCGTCTCGGACAAGCTGGGGGTGGCGCTGACGCCGTTGCGGGGCATGCAGATCTCCGGGTTCTCCGCGACCTTGCCGATCGGAGGCACCGCATGAGCACCCGTATGCGCGACGCCGGCCAGAGCGCCGGTGTCGCCCCGGAATTCACCGTCGACCCGGCGATGCTCGACGCGATCAGCCCGTCCGGCGACCGGGGCGGGATCGTCCTCGGCTCCGGGCTCAAGGGTGAGCCGCTGACGATCTCCGCGCTGCGCTCGACACCGACCCGGATCGTGCTGGTAGGTGGCCTGTACCTGGCTCGCCAGGTCGCGCTGCGGGCGATGGCTGTCGGGGCGTGGGTCGTCGTGGCGACCGGTCGCCCGGCCGCGTGGCAGGTTCTCCCGCAGGCAGCGGGAAATCAGCCCAACGGCAGGCCTTCGCCGCTGGTGCAGATCCGGCGGCTGTCGCCGGTGGATCTCCCGCGCCCGTCCGAGGACGCGCCGCTGCTGGTGGTGACCGACGGCGGCCCGACACCGCAGGACCTGTTCCCGCCGCGTTCGCCGTGGCAGACGACGGTCTACGTGCTGCCGTACCTGCACCCGCAGGCCGGGGCGACCGCGAACGCGGCCGACCTGGTGCTGATGCAGCGGCTCCCGCCGGGACAGGCCGAACTTGCCGCGCGGATCTGGCGGCTCCCGCCGCAGATGATGAAGCAGCTCACGACGTTGAAGGACGACCAGGTCGTCGCTTTGGGCCGGAACCTCTGGCGCCCACTTCGCCTGGTCACCACCGCGAAAGAACAACAGCTCCTGGGCCCGGTACGCCGCGGCGACTAACCCGGCCGCGTCGACTTTAGCGGGCTAATCGTGCTCTGCGGGGGCATTGTCCACATCGGACATTGCCCCCGTTTTGCGTCCGGCCCCGCGGCGCGATTAGGGGGCTAAAGTCGACCTGGCACGGGGAGCGGTGCTGAGGTTTGGGTGTCAAGGGGCAATCGTGCGGGCTGTGGATAAGCCGGGGGTTGTGGATAAGTAGGCCCTGAGAGGCCGTGATCGCCAGGTGTTGTCGGTCTTGTCGATCACTGTGTCGGCATGACCAAACCCCTCGATTCATCCCATCTCCCCGACGTCTTCCGCGGCTCGGTCGCGCGCAAGGCAGGCCTCATCACGGCCAGCCAGCTGCGTGGTTCCAGCGTCCGAAGGCTGTTCCAGGACGTCTACACGCGCGCTGACGTGGAGGTCACACACGAGCTGCGTTGCCGTGGCGCGGCGCTGCTCGCGCCTCCGGAAGCCGTATTGACCGGGCGCTCGGCCGCGACCGTCCAAGGCGTCGAGCTGGCCAGGCCCAATGATCCGGTCGAGATGGTCGTACCGGAGAAACAACGCTTCGGCCCGATAGTCGGCATCAAGGTTCGGCGCACCGAGATAAAACCCGAGGAATCGAAGCCGTGGAATGGCATTCGTATCGCGCGTAAGACCCGGATCGCGCTGGATCTGCTGCTCCGGCTTTCTCCTCGCAAATCAGGATGGGTGCGACGGCTCCGCATCGGCGTCCCGGATCTGGACCAGTTCATGCGAGCCGAGAGACTGACCGATCTGCATCTCAACAGCGAGTTCTACGGGCGCCGCAATCGAGGAATCCGCTTGGCCAGACACGCCTTACGGCTGTCCGATCCGCGCGCGGAATCGCCGCCGGAATCGGAAGTCCGCATCGTGCTGGCCGCCGGCGGAATCGCGGCGACACCTCAGGTCGAGATCTTCTCCCGCTCAGGCGGCTTCATCGCCCGCATCGACCTTGGAGACAAAGAGTACAAGGTCGCCATCGAATACGACGGTCGATGGCACAACACAGCAGAACAACGCGCCCACGATCGCAAACGCCGAAGACGCGCGGAGGCCGAGGGCTGGCGTTTCGTCATCGTCACCGCGGAGGATCTGGCGAACGACTTCAAAGGCATCGTCGAGGCCGTCTGGCGTGCCCGACGCGGCGCGTTTAGCCCGCTAACTGTGCCGCGGCCGGGTCAGGAGGGGGTGCGCATGGCGCGCGTTTGATCGGCACGTGCCGCGAGTTCGGTGTCCGGCGGGTAGTCGACTGCCATCAGCGTCAGGCCGTGTGCGGGAGCGACAGCGCTGTCCCGTGTCCGGCTCTCCAGAACGCCACCGGGCCAATCCAAGGATCGACGGCCGTCACCGACCAAGAGCAGGGCCCCCACGAGGCTGCGCACCATCGAGTGGCAGAACGCGTCAGCGGAGACGTCGACCTCGACAGCGTGCGGTCCGGTCCGCCTCCAGACGAGCTTCTGAAGCTCGCGGATAGTCGTCCCGCCTTC
This sequence comes from Amycolatopsis thailandensis, assembly GCF_042723255.1. Taxonomy (NCBI): domain Bacteria; kingdom Bacillati; phylum Actinomycetota; class Actinomycetes; order Pseudonocardiales; family Pseudonocardiaceae; genus Amycolatopsis; species Amycolatopsis thailandensis. Next base: position 49,653 of record NZ_JBHXJK010000020.1, on the reverse strand, counting down.
GCGCTGCTTACAGAAGGCCGCGAAGTCCTGAAGTCCCAAGAGAGACTCCGACGCCTCGTTCATCGCGTCGATCGAGAGCGGCCGCCCCCAGGCCAGGGTGTCGTGGCGCCTCAACGGATCCACACCCCACGGCGCGTCCGAAACGCGGTAGCGATAGTGACGCCGCACGGCCGAGAACCGCGCGTCGAACCCGGGCGCTGCCACCCGTGCGTCCAACACCCGTACATCGCCCGGCAGGTACCGATTCCAGCGATGACGCATCCGCCCCAGGTCAGGGATGCCCTGCTCGTCCAGTTCCAGACGGCCGGATCGCGTTTTGCCCGCTAAAGGCGACGCGTCGACGTGGACCACCTGGCCGGCGGCGTGCACACCGGCATCGGTGCGGCCGGCGACGACGACGGACTTCGGGACAGAGGCTCCCGGAGGCTGCTTCGCGAGCGCCTCTTCGAGGACTCCCTGCACCGTGCGCCGCCCGGGCTGCCGCGCCCAGCCGGAGAAATCGGTGCCGTCGTAAGAAACATCGAGACGCAGACGAACGAGCCCGCCCTCCGCAGTGGGAGTGGCGGGCTCGTCCGGGGTGTTCGGTGCCGTCAGGACGTCAGTCCTTCTTGCTGTCCGCGTCCGCGGCGGGGGCCTCAGCGGCCTCGTCGGCGGCGGGAGCCTCGGTGGTCTCCGGAGCCTCGGTGGCGGCCGTGTCGGCAGCCTCAGGGGCGTCGGTGGTCTCCTCGGCGGCCGGGGCGGCAGCCTTCGGCTCGTCCTTGGCGAACTTCGTCTTGCGCGCGGCCTCGGCCTCGGCGGTGACGGTCTTCTCGGCCACCAGCTCGATGACGGCCATGGGGGCGTTGTCGCCCTTGCGCGCCATCGTCTTGGTGATCCGGGTGTAGCCACCCGGACGCTCCGCGAAGAACGGACCGATCTCGGCGATCAGCTTGTGCACGACGTCCTTGTCGCGCACGATGCGCTGGATCTGACGACGGTTGTGCAGGTCGCCCCGCTTCGCCTTCGTGATCAGCTTCTCGGCCAGCGGGCGCACCCGCCGGGCCTTCGCCTCGGTCGTCGTGATCTTGCCGTGCTCGAACAGCTGGGTGGCCAGGTTGGCCAGGATCAGCCGCTCGTGCGCGGGCGACCCGCCGAGACGGGGTCCCTTTGTGGGGGTGGGCATCGGTTCTCCTCGTTCAGCTCACAGCTGGAGGCCGGGGCTCCCCCACCCCTACCGGTGAGGGAGCCGTAGCTGGCCTTACAGCTGCTCCGTCTCTGCGTAGTCCTGGCCATCGTCGTGGCCGTTGTCCGAAATTCCGTCCGTGATGCTGTCGACGCCCTCGGACCAGCCTTCACCGTCGTAGCTGGCCGCGGCCGCGGTCGGGTCGAACCCGGGCGGGCTGTCCTTCAGCGCGAGGCCGAGACCGACGAGCTTGAGCTTGACCTCGTCGATCGACTTCGCACCGAAGTTACGGATGTCCAGCAGGTCGGCCTCGCTGCGCGAGACCAATTCGCCGACGGTGTGGATGCCCTCGCGCTTGAGGCAGTTGTACGACCGGACGGTGAGGTCCAGGTCCTCGATCGGCATCGCGTAGGCGGCGATGGTGTCCGCCTCCTGCGGCGACGGGCCGATCTCGATGCCTTCGGCGTCGACGTTCAGCTCGCGCGCGAGACCGAACAGTTCCACCAGCGTCTTACCGGCCGACGCGACAGCGTCCCGCGGCGTGATCGACGGCTTCGTCTCCACGTCCAGGATCAGCTTGTCGAAGTCGGTGCGCTGCTCGACACGGGTCGCCTCGACCTTGTAGGTCACCTTCAGCACCGGGGAGTAGATGGAGTCGACCGGGATCCGGCCGATCTCCGCGCCCGCCTGCTTGTTCTGCAGGGCCGGAACGTAACCGCGGCCGCGCTCGACGACGAGCTCGATCTCGAGCTTGCCCTTGCCGTTCAGCGACGCGATGTGCAGATCCGGGTTGTGCACGGTGACACCGGCCGGGGGCACGATGTCGGCAGCGGTGACCTCACCGGGGCCCTGCTTGCGCAGGTACATGGTGACCGGCTCGTCCTCTTCCGAGGACACCACGAGCTCCTTGAGGTTCAGGATGATGTCGGTGACGTCTTCCTTCACCCCGGGGACGGTGGTGAACTCGTGCAGCACGCCGTCGATGCGGATGCTCGTCACGGCCGCGCCCGGAATGGACGACAGCAGCGTGCGCCGCAGCGAGTTGCCGAGCGTGTAGCCGAAGCCGGGCTCCAGCGGTTCGATGGTGAACCGGGAGCGGGTCTCGTTGACCGTCTCTTCGCCGAGAGCCGGTCGCTGGGAAATCAGCATCTTTCCTAATTCCTTTCCAAACGGCGCCCGCCATATGACACCGAAAGGGATGGCGACGCGACGGCGCATTCTGAGCGCCGCCGCGCGAACCCACACCGGGCCGGGGAGACCCCGGCCCGGTGATGGATCACTTCGAGTAGAGCTCGACGATCAGCTGTTCCTGGACCGGAACGTCGATCTGAGCGCGCTCCGGGAGCTGGTGGACCAGCACACGGAGGTTGGACGGAACAACCTGGAGCCACGCGGGAACGGGACGCTCGCCGAACGACTCCTTGGCAGCGACGAAGGGCAGCATCGCGAACGACTTCGGCCGAACGTCGATGATGTCCCACTTCGTGACCTGGTAGGACGGGACGTTGACCTTGACGCCATTGACCACGAAGTGGCCGTGGCTCACCAGCTGACGCGCCTGACGGCGGGTGCGGGCGATGCCGGCGCGGTAGATCACGTTGTCCAGACGGGACTCGAGGATCTGCAGCAGGTTCTCACCGGTCTTGCCCGGACGCCGGACGGCTTCCTTGTAGTACCGGACGAACTGACGCTCGAGAACGCCGTAGGTGTAGCGAGCCTTCTGCTTCTCCTGCGACTGCAGGAGGTACTCGGACTCCTTGATGCGCCCGCGGCCGTGCTGGCCCGGCGGGTAGGGGCGACGCTCGAAAGCCTGGTCGCCGCCGATGAGGTCAACCTTGAGGCGACGCGAAATACGCGTCGCGGGGCCGGTGTAACGAGCCATTTCTTCTTACTCCTCCCCGTTCCTCAGACCCGGCGCCGCTTGGGCGGGCGGCAGCCGTTGTGAGGCTGCGGGGTCACGTCCTGGATGGTGCCGACCTCGAGGCCGGCCGCCTGCAGCGAGCGGATCGCCGTCTCGCGGCCCGAACCCGGGCCCTTCACGAAAACGTCGACCTTCTTCATGCCGTGTTCGGCAGCCTTGCGAGCGGCGTTCTCGGCGGCCATCTGCGCGGCGAACGGGGTGGACTTACGCGAGCCCTTGAAGCCCACGTGACCACTCGACGCCCACGCGATCACGGCACCGGTCGGGTCCGTGATCGAGACGATGGTGTTGTTGAAGGTGCTCTTGATGTGCGCGTGACCGTGCGCGACATTCTTCTTTTCCTTACGGCGGACCTTCTTGGCCCCCGCCGCAGTACGAGACTTCGGTGGCATGTTCTGAGGGTTCTCCTGTTAGCGCGCGTTCTCTTGGTGAGCGGCGACCGCTTCGGCCTGTCCGCGCCGGATGATCGAACCGGCGTCGGTGTACAGGTTGCGGAGCGCCATCGGGCGGGCGTAGAGCGCCTTGGGCGAGACACAAGCCGAGCCGCGGCGGTGAACGCCGCCCATGCGCACGACCTTCTTGCCCTGGACGCTCACTTCTTGCCAGCCTTCTTCTTGCCGGCGACCGTCTTCTTCGGACCCTTGCGGGTGCGTGCGTTGGTCTTGGTGCGCTGACCACGGACGGGAAGTCCGCGACGCCAGCGAAGGCCCTCGTAGCACCCGATCTCGATCTTCCGACGGATGTCGGCGTTCACCTCACGGCGAAGGTCACCCTCGACCTTGAAGTTCTCCTCGATGTAGACCCGCAGCTTGGCGAGGTCGTCATCGCTCAGATCCTTGACGCGAGTGTCCGCGTTGAGCTCGGCAGCCGCGATGAGCTGCTTCGAGCGGGTACGGCCGATGCCGTAGATGTAGGTCAGCGCGATCTCCAACCGCTTTTCGCGGGGGAGGTCTACGCCAGCGAGTCGTGCCATTGGCGTTGATGCTCCTTCATAGAATTCATCTCCAGGTCTGCTCCCCGTCCGGTCCCGGGACCGACTCGCCTGTCGTGCCCTTGGCTTGCGCTTCGGGTGTCCCGGCCCCGGCCTGAAGTCCGGGGGTGAACCGGGCCGTTCGCACGGCCCGGCAGGTGCGGGGAGATTGTGTAGCCGTCAATCCACTCTGTACGAGTGCGAGTGATCAGCCCTGCCGCTGCTTGTGCCGCAGGTTCTCGCAGATCACCATGATCCGGCCGTGACGGCGGATCACCTTGCACTTGTCGCAGATCTTCTTGACGCTCGGCTGAACCTTCACGTCTCCTGCTCTCCTGCTTGTGCTAACTCGTCGTGATCACTTGTAGCGGTAGACGATGCGACCACGAGACAAGTCGTAGGGCGAGAGCTCCACGACAACCCTGTCCTCGGGCAGGATGCGGATGTAGTGCTGCCGCATCTTGCCGCTGATGTGTGCAAGGACCTTGTGGCCGTTCTCCAACTCGACGCGGAACATCGCGTTGGGGAGCGGCTCGACTACGCGGCCTTCGACCTCGATGGCCCCGTCTTTCTTGCCCATGTCCTCCGCATTTCCTGTCGCTACACTGTGTGATCAGTCAAAGCTTGAGTGCTTGGCTGGGTGGTGCTTCGGCACACTCCTCCCCGGGTCCAATGTCCGTTCGCGAGAATTCACGAGCGCGCAGGATCCGGGCGCGATGAGTACACCGACTTGACAGTGTACGCAACCCGTGTCGTGAGCCCCAAACGGGGGGTGACTGTGTTAGGTGACCCCTGAGCCCGCTGGAAGCGACCTCCACTATCGTACGCCTCCGCCGACCTGCGTTTAGCGGGCTAAACGCGCTCTGCCGGGCGGGGCCATGGCGCACTCGGCGGGCGGAGTGCGCCCGATGGGGGCAGCGGGCGGGAGCCTCATCGGCGGGCCCGGGCACTGCACCGACCAGCCGACGGACTTGCGTTTAGCGGGCTAATCGCGCTCCACGGCACGTTCGCCTTTAGCGGGCTAAACGCGCTCCGGCGATCGCGATTAGGGGGCTAAACGCAGGTCCGGGTGCACCCGCGTTTAGCGGGCTAAACGCGATCCGGAGGCGTGAGGGTCAGGAGTCTTCGGGGGCGGTCAGGACCCACGGGCCGTCATCGGTGATGGCGACTGTGTGCTCCCAGTGCGCGGCGCGCGAGCCGTCCGCGGTCACGACGGTCCACCCGTCCTCGAGCTCGACGGTCTCGCCACCGCCACCGGTCAGCATGGGCTCGATCGCGAGCGCCATACCGGTCTTGAGCCGCGGGCCCTTGCCGGGCTTCCCGAGGTTCGGCAGGAACGGGTCCATGTGCATCTGGCGCCCGATCCCGTGGCCGCCGTATTCGACGATCATCCCGTATTCGACGCCATCGTCCTGGCCGGCCTTCTCGGCCGCGGTCTGCACGGCGTACGAGATGTCCGTGAGCCGCCCACCGGACGACACCGCGGCGATCCCCGCCCACATGGCGGCCTCAGTGGCCGCGGAAAGCGCGAGATCGGCCTTCGACACCTCGCCGATCGCGAGGGTGACCGCGGAATCGCCGTGCCAGCCGTCGAGGATCGCGCCGCAGTCGACGGAGATGATGTCGCCGTCGTTCAGGACCTGCGTCTTCGACGGGATGCCGTGGACGATCTGCTCGTTCACCGAAGCGCAGATCGACGCCGGGAAGCCGTGGTACCCCTTGAACGAGGGCACCGCGCCGGCGTCGCGGATCGTCTGCTCGGCCAGTTCGTCGAGGTCGGCCGTGGTGACACCCGGCTTGGCGATCTCGCGCACCGCGGTGAGGGTGCGCCAGACGACCAGGCCCGCGGCCCGCATCGCCTGGAGCTCACCCGGCGTCTTGATTTCGATCATGCGCCCACGACGAAGCCGTTGCAGTACACGCAGTCCTCCGAGGTTCACGTGCGGTCGCGCAGCGCTTCCAGCACGCGGGCGGAGATCTCGTCGACCGAGCCGACGCCGTCGACCGTGACCAGGATGTCCGCGTAGTACTCGAGCAGCGGAGCCGTCTCGGACACGTAGATCTGCTGGCGACGGCGGATGACCTCTTCGGTGTCGTCCGAGCGGCCGCGGGACAGCAGCCGCTCGACGACGACGTCTTCCGAGACCTGGAGCTGGATGACCGCGTTCAGCTCGGTGTCGACCTCGCCGAGGATCTCACCGAGGACGTCGGCCTGCTTGGTGTTCCGGGGGAACCCGTCCAGCAGGAAGCCGACCTTGGCGTCGGGTTCGGCGAGGCGCTCACGCACCATCTCGTTCGTGACCGAGTCGGGCACGAGTTCGCCGGAGTCCAGGTAGCGCTTGGCTTCCTGGCCCAGCGGCGTCTGCTCGCCCACGTGGGCGCGGAACAGGTCGCCGGTCGAGATGTGCGGGATCCGGAGCTTCTCCGACAGTGCTACCGCCTGAGTACCTTTGCCCGCGCCAGGAGGGCCAACGAGAACCAGGCGCGTCACTTCAAGAACCCTTCGTAGTTACGTTGCATCAGCTGGCTTTCGATCTGCTTCACGGTGTCGAGACCGACACCGACCATGATCAGCACAGCCGTGCCACCGAACGGGAAGTTCTGGTTGTTCCCGCTGCCGGTGACGGACAGGAAGAAGTTCGGAAGGATCGCGATGATGCCCAGGTACAGCGAGCCCGGCAGGGTGATCCGGCCGAGGACGTAGCTGAGGTACTCCGCGGTGGGGCGTCCCGGACGGATACCCGGGATGAAGCCACCGAACTTCTTCATCTCTTCCGCACGCTCGTCCACGTTGAACGTGATCGTGATGTAGAAGTACGTGAAGAAGATGATCAACGCGAAGTACAGCAGGACGTGCGCCCAGCTGGACTGGTTGACGATGTAGTTCTGAATGAAGACCTGCCAGCCGGAGTTGCTGTTGGCGTCGCCGACGAGGCGGCTGATCAGGTCCGGCAGGTAGAGCAGCGACGAGGCGAAGATGACCGGGATGACACCGGCCTGGTTCACCTTGATCGGCAGGTAGGTCGAGGTCCCGCCGTACATGCGGCGGCCGATCATGCGCTTGGCGTACTGCACCGGGATCCGGCGCTGGCCCTGCTCGACGAAGATGACGCTGGCGATGATCACCAGGCCGAACACGCAGATCAAGGCGAAGACGACGCCACCCGCGCTGCTGAGGATGTTGCCACCCTCGATCGGGATGCGGGCCGCGATGTTCAGGAAGATGAGGACGGACATGCCGTTGCCGACGCCGCGCTCGGTGATCAGCTCACCCAGCCACATCATGACGGCGGTACCGGCGGTCATCGTGATGACGATGATGGCCAGCGTGTAGACGCTGTTGTCCGGGATGATCGCGGTGTCGCACTGCGGGAAGAGCTGCTTGCGGTCAGCGAGCGCCACCACACCGGTGGCCTGCAGGACCGCGAGGGCGATCGTCAGGTACCGGGTGTACTGCGTCAGCTTGCCCTGACCGGACTGGCCTTCCTTCTTCAGCTCCTCGAACCGCGGGATGACCACGGTGAGGAGCTGGACGATGATGCTCGCCGTGATGTACGGCATGATGCCGGTCGAGAACAGTGACAGCTGCAGCAGCGCACCGCCGCTGAACAGGTTCAGCAGCTGATAGACGCCCTCCTGCGACCCAGTCTCCGTACATTTCTGGACGGCGGAGTACGAGATGCCCGGGGCCGGGATGGTGGCACCGATTCGGTAGACCGCGACGATGGCTAGCGTGAACAGGATCTTCTTACGTAGATCCGGCGTCGCGAGAGCCGAGCGGAAGGCGCTGAGCACGCGGGAGACCTCCTCGGCGTCGTCGGCTGTCTTACCGACGATCGGCTTGGCCGACCTGGGGCCGGCGGGAACACACAGCTTTCTGGCACAAGCCAGGAACGCTTCGGGGCACACTCGTCCCGAAGCGTGCGGCCGACTCTAACAGCTTCACAGGGCGTGTCCGCAGTGCGTGTGGGTTTTCCGGACGAAGGTTGGTCCGTGAGGTTGATCGACTTGTGTATCTCGCTCCGGAACCTTGACAGATCGCCCTGTCGTTCCCTGCTTTCCGGACCCCATCAGATCGCGATTAGCCCGCTAAACGCACCGTGATCAGGAGTTCGAAGCGGCGAGGGCGCCCGCCATGCCGAGGAGCACGACACCGGTGCCGCGGTCGACGTTGCGAGTCGCTCGACGGGACAACCGGAGCGACCTCACGAGTGCGCAGACTCCGACGTAGGTCGCGCCCGCGACGAACTCGGCGAGCAGGTAGATGGCCCCGAGAATCGCGATCTGAGTGGGAAATGAGCCGTGAGCTGCGTCGATGAACTGCGGCACGAAGGCCGTGAAGATGAGGATCGCCTTCGGGTTCGTGATCGCGACGACGAATTCCTTCCTGGCGATCCACGACGCCGGTAGGGATTCGGCGTTTCGCGACATCTGGACCAGTGCGGTTCGTCCGGCGCGGAACGTCGACCAAAGCAACCGCCCGCCGATCCAGACCAGGTAGGCGACACCCGCCCATTTGATCACCGTGAGTGCAAGCTCCGAGGCCGCGAGGAGTTGCCCGAGCCCCGCCGCGACTGCGGCGATCAGGACCGTGAATGCCGCCAATCGGCCTAACAGGCCGGCGAGCCCTTTCCACACGCCCTGTGTCATGCCGTGATGCAGGCCGAGCAGGTTGTTCGCCCCTGGCGTAAAAGCCACGAGCACCGCCGCTCCGAAAAAGACCATCGCCCAAGTCATCGGCCACCTCCTCCGCGCCCCGATACGAGAGAGCGCGTTTAGCGGGCTAATCGCGCTCCTTCGCGCCGGGATCCGGAGGGGGCGCGAAGGCCGAATAGTCCGGCGGCCCGGGCTGCGGCTCCGGTGGGAGCACCGTGATGGAGATGCCGTCCTTCGGAGTGGGCATGTCCGCGAGACCCGGGTCGGCGCTCATCGGCGACTCGTCCTCCTCGACACGATGGCTCATGACGGCCGCAGCGACAGCGGCGACGACCGCGGCTAGAAGCGCCCACATACCCGCTTCGAGAGTCAGGGTCGCCTTGACGTCATCTCCTAGTTGGCTTCCGGCCCCTAGCGTGGCGACGCAGCTGACGACCCCGGCGAGAAACACCGCCGCGATGGTGGTGACCCACCTGTCCGAAGCTCCTGGGCGATGACGCCCCGCCAGCCGCGTGCTGACGATCGCGGCCGCCAGCAGGAGCGTCGCTGCGATCAAGAGCGGGATACCGACAGGTGACGTCGACGTCGTGAAGGCAGGTTGGCGGGACTGTTCCACGATCGTGTCCCACGCGCTCTGCACGAACACGAGCATGTTCTGTTCGCTGGTGTCGAAGGCGAACCGATGATCGGTCCTGAAGAGCGGGAAGAAGCAGCCGACGAGGGTCAGCACAAGAGCCAGGACGGACAGCCCCGCCGCGACGAGCCTGCGAGGCTCAAGGCGCCCGGACCGGCGTGATTCTCCCGGGGGATCCATCGGACCCGAAACGGATACGACCATCGGCGGGGCATCCGGCTGCTGCTGGAAGGGCTGCGAATCCTGCCCGGGAGGTATCGCCACCTCACGATCCTCCCAGCTCAGGTGCCCATGCGCCACGCTCGCGGCGCCGGTGGCCGACCTGCGTTTAGCCCGCTAATCGCGATCCGGGCTGGAGGCGCCCTGGCGACCGCCGGAGCGCGTTTAGCCCCCTAAACGCGATCTCGCCCTCGGGAGCGCTCCAGACCCCAGATCGCGATTAGGGGGCTAAACGCAAGTCGGCGCGAGCGGCCGGAGCGGAGCGACCGGATCGCGATTAGCGGGCTAAACGCAGGTCGGGCGGAGCGGAGCGGAGCAAGCGAAAGGCCCGCCGGGCGGAGCCGGGCGGGCCTTTCGGTGAAGCTGAGGCTCCCGCAGCGAAGCGGAGGGAGCCGGGTGAAGCGGGAGCGAGCTCAGAGCGTGGTGGCGGAGCCACCGGCGGCGGAGAGCTTCTCCTTGGCGGAGCCGGAGAAAGCGTCGGCGGTGACGTCCAGCTTGACGCCGTTCAGGTCACCGTTGCCGAGCACCTTCACGAGCTTGTTCTTGCGAACAAGGCCCTTCGCGACGAGCTCCTCGTTGCCGACCTTGCCACCGTCCGGGAACACGCGGGCGATGTCGCCCAGGTTCACGGGCTGGTACTCGGTGCGGAAGCGGTTCTTGAAGCCGCGAAGCTTCGGGAGCCGCATGTGGATGGGCATCTGCCCACCCTCGAAACCGGCGGGCACGTTCTTCCGGGCCTTGGTGCCCTTGGTACCGCGACCGGCGGTCTTGCCCTTCGAGCCCTCACCACGGCCGACGCGGATCTTGTCGCGCTTCGCGCCCGGAGCCGGACGAAGGTGGTGGATCTTGATGGCAGTCATGCCTTGACCTCCTCGACCTCCACCAGGTGGCGGACCGTGTGGATGAGGCCGCGAACCTGGGGGGTGTCTTCACGCACGACGCTCTGGCGGATCTTGCGCAGCCCGAGGGTGCGCAGCGACTCGCGGTGAGCGTGCTTCGTGCCGATCTTGCTCTTGACCTGGGTCACCTTGAGCTGAGTCATGTCAGACCCCCTGGCCCGCGCGCTGACGCAGCATCCGAGCCGGCGCGACGTCCTCGAGCGGGAGACCGCGGCGGGCCGCGACCTCTTCGGGACGCTGCAGACCCTTCAGGGCCGCCACGGTCGCGTGCACGATGTTGATCGCGTTGTCGGAGCCGAGCGACTTCGACAGCACGTCGTGGACGCCCGCGCACTCCAGCACCGCGCGCACCGGACCACCGGCGATGACACCGGTACCGGCCGAGGCCGGACGGAGCAGCACGACACCGGCGGCTTCCTCACCCTGGATCGGGTGGGGAATGGTGCCACCGACGCGGGGAACGCGGAAGAAGTTCTTCTTCGCTTCCTCGACGCCCTTGGCGATGGCCGCGGGAACTTCCTTGGCCTTGCCGTAGCCGACGCCGACCTGACCGTCGCCGTCACCGACGACCACCAGAGCGGTGAAGCTGAAGCGACGACCACCCTTGACGACCTTGGCGACGCGGTTGATCGTCACGACCTTCTCGAGGTGCGGGGTCTTTTCCTGGCCGGCCCCGCCACGGCCGCTGTCGCGCCGGTCCCGGCGGTCGCGACGGTCATTGCGGTCGTTGCCGCCCTGTCCGCCGGGTCCGCCCTGGCCGCCGCCGAATTGCCGTGTACGTCCCGGCATCAGGCTGTCCTTCCATTCACGAGCATCTGCATCAGAACTCCAACCCCGCCTCACGGGCAGCGTCGGCGAGCGCCGCGATGCGGCCGTGGTAGGCGTTGCCACCACGGTCGAACACCACGGTCGAGACGCCGGCGTTCTTGGCGCGGGCGGCGACGAGCTCCCCGACCTTGGCGGCCTTGGCCTTCTTGTCGCCGTCCAGCGCGCGAACGTCCGCCTCGAGGGTGGACGCCGACGCCAGGGTCTTGCCGGCGAGGTCGTCGATCAGCTGCACGGCGATGTGCCGCGACGAACGCTTGACGACCAGGCGCGGACGCTGGTCCGTGCCGTTGATCTTCTTGCGAAGGCGGAAGTGCCGACGGGCCTTCGCGACGCGGCGGCGGGTCGAGATGTCCTTGCCGACCGGCTTGCGCTTCGTAGTCGTGTCGCTCATGATCACTTACCCGTCTTTCCGACCTTGCGGCGGATCTTCTCACCCTCGTAGCGCAGGCCCTTGCCCTTGTACGGGTCCGGGCGGCGCAGCTTGCGGATGACCGCGGCGATCTGGCCGACCTTCTGCTTGTCGATACCCGAGACCGAGAACCGGGTGGGGGTCTCGACCTTGAAGGTGATGCCTTCCGGGGCCTCGATCTTCACCGGGTGGCTGTAGCCGAGGGCGAACTCGAGGTCCGAGCCCTTGGCCTGCACGCGGTAACCGACACCGTGGATCTCGAGCTTCTTCTCGTAGCCCTCGGTCACACCGACGACGAGGTTGTTGACCAGCGTCCGGGTGAGACCGTGCAGGGCACGGCTGTTGCGCTCCTCGTCGGGACGCTTCACCGCGAGAGTGCCGTCTTCGGCCTTCTCGACGGTGATCGGCTCGGCGATGGTGTGCTCAAGGGTGCCCTTGGGCCCCTTGACCTTGATCTGCTGACCGTCGATGGTCACCTCGACCCCGGAGGGGACGGCGACCGGCAGCTTTCCAATGCGTGACATGTCTGTGCCCCCTTCCTTACCAGACGTAGGCGAGGACTTCGCCGCCCACGCTGTTGCGCTTGGCCTGACGGTCGGTCTGGAGGCCGGACGACGTCGAGATGATCGCGACGCCGAGGCCACCGAGAACCGACGGCAGTTCGGTCGATTTTGCGTAGACCCGCAGGCCGGGCTTGGACACGCGGCGAAGGCCGGCGATGCTGCGCTCACGGTTGGGGCCGTACTTCAGCTCCACGATGAGGTTCTTGTGCTTCTCGCCCGGCTCGTCGCGGTAGCCCGAGATGTAGCCCTCGCGCTTGAGGATCTCGGCGATGTTCGCCTTGATCTTCGAGTGGGGAAGCACGACCTCGTCGTGGTAAGCCGAGTTCGCGTTACGCAGACGGGTCAAGAAGTCTGCGATGGGGTCGGTCATCGTCATGGTGACCTGTCAACCTTTCTCGCCCTGGTTCCCTGCAATCTCTGCAGGGCCTGTGGCGAAGTGGGAGTTAAAAAAGACTCTTACCAGCTGGACTTGCGGACGCCGGGCAGCTCGCCCGCGTGTGCCATCTCGCGAAGGCAGATCCGGCAGAGCCCGAACTTGCGGAACACCGAGTGCGGGCGACCGCACCGCTGGCAGCGCGTGTAACCGCGAACCTTGAACTTCGGCGTCTTCGCGGCCTTGTGGACCAGTGCTTTCTTGGCCATCGACTCAGTTCTCCTTGAACGGGAAGCCGAGCTTGCGAAGCAGCGCGCGGCCCTCGTCGTCGGTGTTGGCGGTGGTGACGACAGTGACGTCCATACCGCGCGGGCGGTCGATGGCGTCCGGGTCGATCTCGTGGAACATGGACTGCTCGTTGAGACCGAACGTGTAGTTGCCGTTGCCGTCGAACTGCTTCGGCGAAAGCCCGCGGAAGTCACGGATACGCGGCAGCGCGATGGTCAGCAGCCGGTCGAGGAACTCCCACATCCGGTCGCCGCGCAGCGTGACGCGCGCGCCGATCGGCTGGCCCTCACGCAGCTTGAACTGCGCGATGGACTTGCGAGCCTTGCGAACCTCGGGCTTCTGCCCGGTGATCGCGGCCAGGTCGCGGATGGCGCCTTCGATCAGCTTGCTGTCACGGGCGGCGTCACCGACACCCATGTTCACGACGACCTTGACGACGCCCGGGATCTGGTGGACGTTCTCGAAGGAGAACTCCTGCTGGAGCTGTCCCTTGATCTCCTCGCGGTACCGCACCTTGAGGCGCGGGGCGATGTTCTCTGCGGTGGTCATGATCAGATGTCCTTACCGTTCCGGCGCGAGACCCGGACCTTCTTGCCGTCCTCGCCGATGCGGTAGCCCACCCGGGTCGGCTTGCCGTCCGAGTCGACGACCATCACGTTCGAAACGTGGATGGGCGCTTCCTGCGTGACGATGCCGCCGGACTGCGCGCCGCGCTGGGTCTGGGAGATCCGCGTGTGCTTCTTGATCCGGTTCACGCCCTCGACCAGCACGCGCTCGCGCTCGGGGTAGGCCTGGATGACCTTGCCCTTGGCACCCTTGTCCTTGCCGGCGATGACGACGACCGTGTCGCCCTTCTTCACCTTCATGCTCTACAACACCTCCGGCGCGAGCGAGATGATCTTCATGAACTTCCGGTCGCGCAGTTCGCGACCGACCGGCCCGAAGATGCGGGTGCCGCGGGGCTCATTGTCGTTCTTGATGAGCACAGCAGCGTTCTCGTCGAAGCGGATGTAAGAACCGTCCGGACGACGGCGCTCCTTGCGCGTGCGAACGATGACCGCCTTGACGACGTCACCCTTCTTCACGCCGGCAGCCGGCATGGCGTCCTTCACGGTGGCGACGATGATGTCGCCGATGCCCGCGTAGCGCCGCCCCGAGCCACCGAGAACGCGGATGCAAAGGATCTCCTTCGCGCCCGTGTTGTCGGCAACCCGAAGCCGCGACTCCTGCTGGATCACGTCTACTCCTGTATGTCGCGCTGGTTCTCGCGATGTCCTGCGAGCCTTGCGGAACTAAGGGACTCAAAAAGAGCCCTACTTACTTGGCCTTCTCCACGATCTGCACCAGACGCCAGCGCTTGGTCGCCGACAGCGGGCGGGTCTCCATCAGGGTGACCCGGTCGCCCACGCCCGCCTCGTTGTTCTCGTCGTGCACCTTGACCTTGCTGGTGCTGCGGAGAACCTTGGCGTAACGACGGTGCTTCTTGCGGTCTTCGAGCTCGACCACGATCGTCTTGTTCATCTTGTCCGAGACGACATAGCCCTCACGGACCTTACGGTCGTTGCGGCCGGCCGCCTCGGTGGGCTGCTCGCTCATGCGGCACCTTCACTCTCGGCGTCAGGGGAAACGGACAGGCCGAGTTCACGCTCGCGCATGACCGTGTAGATCCGCGCGATGTCCGTGCGGACGGTACGCAGACGGCGGTTGTTGTCGAGCTGTCCGGTCGCCATCTGGAAGCGGAGGTTGAAAAGCTCCTCCTTGTATTCCTTCAGACGCAGGACGAGCTCTTCCGCGGTGAGCTCACGAAGCTCCGATGCCAGAGCGGCACCTGCCTTCGCCATCAGAACTCACCACCTTCACGGGTCACGATGCGGCACTTCATGGGCAGCTTGTGGATCGCGCGACGGAGCGCCTCGCGGGCGGTCTCCTCGTTCGGGAACGAGATCTCGAACATCACGCGGCCCGGCTTCACGTTGGCGATCCACCACTCGGGCGAACCCTTACCGGAACCCATGCGGGTTTCCGCCGGCTTCTTGGTCAGCGGGCGGTCCGGGTAGATCGTCGTCCACACCTTGCCGCCACGCTTGATGTGACGCGTCATGGCGATACGAGCGGACTCGATCTGCCTGTTGGTCACGTAGCTGTGCTCAAGCGCCTGGATGCCGTACTCGCCGAAGCTCACCTTCGTACCGCCCTTGGCGGCACCGTGGCGCTTCGGGGAGTGCTGCTTCCGGTGCTTGACCCTGCGCGGGATGAGCACGTGTCAGCCCTCCGTCTTTTCTGCAGTCTCAGCAGCCGGGGCCTCGGTGGCCGCGGGGGCGGCGTCGCCCTTGGCAGCGGCAGCAGCGCTGCCATCTGCCTCTCGGGCGGCGGCCCGTCCGGCTTCGGTCGAGGTCGGCGTCGTGCCCGACGAGCCGGAACGGCGCGGTCGGGACGGACGGTCACCACGGTCACGGCGCGGGGCACGCTCGGCGGCCGCGGCGGCGTCACGCGCCTCCTTGGCCTTGAGGCCACCCACGAGCTCGCCCTTGTAGATCCACACCTTCACGCCGATGCGACCGAACGTCGTCTTGGCCTCGAAGAAGCCGTAGTCGATGTCGGCGCGCAGCGTGTGCAGCGGGACGCGGCCATCGCGGTAGTGCTCGGAGCGGGACATCTCGGCACCGCCGAGACGACCGCCGCACTGCACGCGGATGCCCTTGACCTGCGGCGAACGCATGGAGGTCTGGATCGCCTTGCGCATCGCGCGGCGGAACGCCACACGGTTGCTCAGCTGCTCCGCGACACCCTGGGCGACGAGCTGGGCGTCGGCCTCGGGGTTCTTGACCTCGAGGATGTTCAGCTGGACCTGCTTGGCGGTCAGCTTCTCCAGCGCGCCGCGGATGCGGTCGGCTTCCGCGCCGCGACGGCCGATGACGATGCCCGGCCGGGCGGTGTGGATGTCGACGCGGACCCGGTCACGGGTGCGCTCGATCTCGACCTTGGAGATCCCGGCGCGCTCCATGCCCGTGGACAGCAGCTTCCGGATCTTGACGTCCTCGGCCACGTACTCCGCGTACTGCTTGTCGGCGTACCAACGCGACTTCCAGTCCGTGGTGATACCCAGGCGGAAGCCGTGCGGGTTGATCTTCTGGCCCACTACCGGCCACCTGCCTTCTTCTTGCCCTGTGCCTTCTTGGCCTCGGCCTTGGGACGCGACTCCACCTCGACGGTGATGTGGCTGGTCCGCTTGCGGATCCGGTACGCGCGGCCCTGGGCCCGCGGACGGATGCGCTTGAGGGTCGGGCCCTCGTCGGCGTAGGCGTTCTTGACCCAGAGGGTGTCCGGGTCGAGATCGAGGTTGTTTTCGGCGTTGGCCACGGCGCTGGCGAGCACCTTCGCGACCGGCTCGCTTGCCGCCTGCGGGGCGAACTGGAGCACGGCCAAGGCGTCGGCGGCGCTACGTCCCTTGATCAGCTCGATCACCCGGCGCACCTTGGTAGGCGAGTCCCGGACGAAGCGAGCCCGCGCGTAAGCCGTCGGCAAAGCCTCGGCCACGTCGTTCTGGGCGTTCATCGCTAGTTCCTTGTTCTCTCGTGCCCGCTCAGCGGCGGCGCGACTTGCGGTCGTCCTTGATGTGGCCCTTGAAGGTCCGAGTCGGGGCGAATTCGCCCAACTTGTGACCCACCATCGCCTCGGTGACGAACACCGGGACGTGCTTGCGGCCGTCGTGCACCGCGATCGTGTGACCCAGGAAATCCGGGATGATCGTGGAACGACGCGACCACGTCTTGATGACGGTCTTCTTGCCCGACTCGTTGAGAACGTCCACCTTCTTGAGCAGGTGGTCGTCCACGAAGGGGCCCTTTTTGAGGCTACGTGGCATGTTCTTCTACCTCCCTGCTCAGCGCTTCTTGCCGGTACGCCGGCGGCGGACGATCATGGCGTCGGAAGCCTTGCGGCGGCGGGTGCGGCCTTCGGGCTTGCCGTTCGGGTTCACCGGGTGGCGACCACCGGAGGTCTTACCCTCACCACCACCGTGCGGGTGGTCGACCGGGTTCATGACGACACCACGGACGGTGGGGCGCTTGCCGCGCCAGCGGTTACGGCCCGCCTTGCCCCAGTTGATGTTCGAGTGCTCGGAGTTGCCGACCTCGCCGATGGTGGCGCGGTTGCGCACGTCGACGTTGCGGATCTCGCCCGACGGGAGACGAAGCTGGGCGTAAGGCCCGTCCTTCGCCACCAGCTGCACCTTGGCACCGGCGGACCGCGCCATCTTCGCGCCGCCACCGGGGCGGAGCTCGATCGCGTGGATCACGGTGCCGACCGGGATGTTGCGCAGCGGCAGGTTGTTACCCGGCTTGATGTCGGCGCGGGGGCCGTTCTCGACCGTGTCACCCTGCTTGAGCTTCTCCGGGGCGATGATGTAGCGCTTCTCGCCGTCGGCGTAGTGCAGCAGCGCGATCCGAGCGGACCGGTTGGGGTCGTACTCGATGTGCGCGACCTTGGCGGGAACGCCGTCCTTGTCGTTCCGGCGGAAGTCGATCAGCCGGTACGCGCGCTTGTGGCCACCGCCCTTGTGCCGGGTGGTGATCTTGCCGCTGGAGTTACGGCCGCCGGACTTGCTCAGCGGACGCAGCAGCGACTTCTCCGGGGTGGACCGAGTGATCTCGGCGAAGTCGGAGACGCTGGAACCGCGACGACCCGGGGTCGTCGGCTTGTACTTGCGGATGCCCATGTGTCAGCTCAGTCCTTTACGCGGTGGGTCCGCCGAAGATCTCGATCGGCTTGCTCTCAGCCGAAAGAGTCACGATGGCGCGCTTGGTGTCCTTGCGCTTGCCGAAGCCGGCGCGAGTCCGCTTACGCTTGCCCTGGCGGTTGGCCGTGTTGACGCTGACCACCTTGACGCCGAACACCTTCTCGACCGCGATCTTGATCTGGGTCTTGTTGGCGTCCGGGCGGACGATGAACGTGTACTTGTGGTCCTCGAGCAGCCCGTAGGACTTCTCGGAGATCACCGGCGCGAGCAAGATGTCGCGGGGATCGGGGATGGCGATCGCACTCACTGCTCGTCACTCCCTTCAACCTCGCTCGACCGCGCGCTGGCCTTCGCGCCCTTGCCCCGGACGGGACCGGCGACGAACACGTCGTAAGCGGCCTTGGTGAACACCACGTCGTCGTTGACCAACACGTCGTAGGTGTTGAGCTGGTCGGGCGTGATGATGTGGACCTCGGCCAGGTTCCGCAGCGAGTTCCAGCTGAGCTCGTCGTCGCGGTGCAGGACCACGAGAACGCGCTTGGCCTGGGTCAGCGCGGCGATGGCGGCCTTGGCGGACTTGGTGGACGGCTTCTCGCCGGTCACCAGTTCGGTGACGACGTGCAGCTGTCCGGCACGGGCCCGGTCGGAGAGGGCGCCACGCAGAGCGGCGGCCTTCATCTTCTTCGGGGTCCGCTGGGTGTAGTCACGCGGCGTGGGGCCGTGGACGACGCCACCACCGGTGAACTGCGGCGCACGGGTCGAACCCTGGCGGGCGCGGCCGGTGCCCTTCTGGCGGTACGGCTTCTTGCCACCACCGCGGACTTCACCGCGGGTCTTGGTGTCATGCGTGCCCTGGCGCGCGGCGGCCAGCTGGCCCACCACGACCTGGTGCATGAGGGGCACGTTGGCCTGCACGTCGAAGATCTCCGAGGGGAGCTCGACCGTGCCGTCGGCTTTACCGGCCGGGGTCTTCAGCTCGACGCTGGTCATGTTCAGTTACCACCCTTCGCGGCGCTGCGAACGAACAGCAGGCCGCCCTTGGGACCGGGCACGGCGCCCTTGATCAGCAGCAGGCCGTCCTCGGCACGCACCGCGTGCACGGTCAGGTTCTGCGTGGTGACCCGGTCGTTGCCCATCCGGCCCGCCATGCGCAGGCCCTTGAAGACGCGGCCCGGGGTGGCACAGCCACCGATCGAGCCGGGCTTGCGGTGCACGGCCTGGGCACCGTGGCTCGCGCCCTGGCCCTTGAAGCCGTGACGCTTCATGACACCGGCGTAGCCCTTGCCCTTGCTGGTACCGGTCACGTCGACCTCGATACCGGCCTCGAACACCTCGGCGGTGATCTCCTGGCCGACCTCGTAGGTCTCGGCGTCGGTGGTACGCAGCTCCGCAAGGAAACGACGCGGGGTCACGCTCGCCTTGTCGAAGTGGCCGGTGCGCGGCTTGTTCACCCGGCGCGGGTCGACCGCGCCGAAAGCCAGCTGCACGGCCTTGTAGCCGTCGTTCTCCTGGGTCCGAACCTGGGTGACCACGTTCGGCCCGGCCTGCACGACGGTCACCGGGACGACCCGGTTGTTCTCGTCGAAGACCTGGGTCATGCCGAGCTTGGTGCCCAGGATGCCCTTCACTTGCCTGTCAGACATGAGTCTCTTACTCTCCGCCGCTCGCCAGCCGCTGCTACTGGATGTTGACGTCGACGCTCGCCGGCAGGTCGATGCGCATGAGCGCGTCGACCGTCTTCGGCGTCGGGTCGAGGATGTCGATCAGACGCTTGTGCGTGCGCATCTCGAAGTGCTCGCGCGAGTCCTTGTACTTGTGCGGCGAGCGGATGACGCAGTAAACGTTCTTCTCGGTGGGCAGCGGCACCGGCCCGACAACACGGGCGCCGGTACGCGTGACCGTCTCGACGATCTTGCGTGCCGAGGTGTCGATCGCCTCGTGGTCGTAGGCCTTGAGCCGGATGCGGATCTTCTGTCCCGCCATGGTGGCTGCTCGTTCCTTGTCGTCTCGTGCCGCTTTTGTCTTTTCAAACCTCAGCCTGGCTGAGGTTTTCCCAGTTCAACGGCCCTGTCCCCGGTCCACGCGGTCGGGCGTGTCGTGCCCGACGCACAGACGGATCCCGCGGGATCTTCGTCTTGCCTGGTCTTCCTCAACGTGAGGAGGCATCGAGCCGGCTGTGAAGCTTGGATCGCCGTCTCAAACGCCCTTGCCCGCTAGCCTCACCCGAAGGAAGTGCTCCGCGGACCGTGGCCACTCATACCAGGGCGGCCGGAACCCGATTTCCGAAGAAGTACGGGTTCGGCCGCCCCAGGACGAGCAACCTGAATAGTGTCGCACACGTGATTTGACGCCCCTAACCCGGGGGTGTATTGACCCCGGGCGGGGCGTCTAAATCACTTGTTGATCTTGGTGACCTGGCCGGCGCCGACGGTCCGTCCACCCTCACGGATGGCGAAACGCAGGCCCTCGTCCATGGCGACCGGCTGGATCAGCACGACGCTGATGTCCGTGTTGTCGCCCGGCATGACCATCTCGACACCCTCCTTGAGGGTGACGACGCCGGTCACGTCCGTGGTACGGAAGTAGAACTGCGGGCGGTAGTTGTTGAAGAACGGGGTGTGACGGCCACCCTCGTCCTTCGACAGGATGTAGACCGAGCCCTCGAACTCCGTGTGCGGGGTGGTGGTGCCCGGCTTCACGACGACCTGGCCGCGCTCGACGTCCTCGCGCTTGATGCCGCGGACCAGCAGACCGACGTTGTCGCCGGCCTCACCCTGGTCGAGCAGCTTGCGGAACATCTCGACACCGGTGACGGTGGTCTTGGTCGACTTCTCCTTGATGCCGACGATCTCGACCTCTTCGTTCACGTTGACGCGGCCACGCTCGATACGGCCGGTCACGACCGTGCCACGGCCGGTGATCGTGAAGACGTCTTCGATCGGCATCAGGAACGGCTTGTCGAGCTCGCGCACCGGGTCCGGCACGTTCTCGTCGACGGCCGCCATGAGCTCGAGAACGCTCTCGCCCCACTTGGCGTCGCCCTCGAGGGCCTTCAGGCCGGAGACCTTGATGACCGGAGCGTCGTCACCCGGGAAGTCCTGGGAGGACAGCAGCTCGCGGACCTCGAGCTCGACGAGCTCCAGGATCTCCTCGTCGTCGACCATGTCGGCCTTGTTCAGCGCGACCACGATGTAGGGCACGCCGACCTGCTTCGCGAGCAGCACGTGCTCACGGGTCTGCGGCATCGGGCCGTCGGTCGCCGCGACCACGAGGATCGCGCCGTCCATCTGCGCCGCACCGGTGATCATGTTCTTGATGTAGTCCGCGTGACCGGGGGCGTCCACGTGGGCGTAGTGACGCTTCTCGGTCTGGTACTCGACGTGCGAGATGTTGATCGTGATGCCGCGCTGCTTCTCTTCCGGCGCGTTGTCGATCTGGTCGAACGCCGACGCCGTGTTCAGCTCGGGGTACTTGTCGTGCAGAACCTTGGTGATCGCCGCGGTCAGAGTGGTCTTACCGTGGTCGACGTGACCGATGGTCCCGATGTTGACGTGCGGCTTGGTCCGCTCGAATTTCGCCTTCGCCACTGGAATGTCCTCCTGGACTGTTTTGCTTACTCACCGGCCAACGTGGCTGTCGGACGGAGATTCGTTTCTTACGGATACCGCGGACGTTCAGGAGTGTTCCTTATGCCCGCGAGCGGACGGGAACTACTCCCCCGTCGCCTTCGCGATGATTTCCTTCGCGACGTTCGCGGGAACCTCGGCGTAGGAGTCGAACACCATGGAGTAGTTGGCACGTCCCTGCGTACGCGAACGCAGGTCACCGACGTAGCCGAACATCTCCGACAGCGGGACCAGTGCCTTGACGACACGGGTACCGGCGCGCTCCTCCATGGCCTGGATCTGGCCACGGCGGGAGTTGAGGTCGCCGATCACATCGCCCATGTAGTCCTCGGGCGTGGTGACCTCGACGGCCATCAGCGGCTCGAGGATGACCGGACCGGCCTTCTTCGCGGCTTCCTTCATCGCCATGGAACCGGCGATCTTGAAGGCCATTTCCGAAGAGTCGACCTCGTGGTACGCGCCGTCCAACAAGGTGAACTTCAACCCGACGAGCGGGTAGCCGGCCAGCACGCCGTACTGCATGGCGTCCTGCGCGCCCGCGTCGACCGACGGGATGTACTCCCGCGGCACGCGGCCACCGGTGACCTTGTTGTCGAACTCGTAGAGGGCACCGTCGGTGGACTCGAGCGGCTCGAGCTTGACGATGACCTTCGCGAACTGACCGGAACCACCGGTCTGCTTCTTGTGCACGTAGTCGAGCTTCTCGACCGTCTTGCGCACCGTCTCGCGGTAGGCGACCTGCGGCTTACCGATGTTCGCCTCGACCTTGTAGTCGGACTTCATGCGGTTGACCAGCACCTCGAGGTGCAGCTCGCCCATGCCCGCGATGATCGTCTGGCCGGTGTCCTCGTCCAGGTTGACCTGGAACGTCGGGTCCTCTTCGGCCAGCTTCTGGATCGCCAGGGACAGCTTCTCCTGGTCGGCCTTGGTCTTCGGCTCGATCGCGACGCGGATGACCGGCGCCGGGAACGTCATCGACTCGAGGACGACCGGGTTCTGCGGGTCGGCGAGGGTGTCACCGGTGGTGGTGTCCTTCAGGCCGATGACCGCGTAGATGTGGCCGGCCTGGGCCTCGTCGACCGGGTTCTCCTTGTTGGAGTGCATCTGGAAGAGCTTCCCGATGCGCTCCTTGCGCTCCTTGGTGGCGTTGATCAGCTGCGCGCCGGAGGCGACCTTGCCCGAGTACACCCGGATGTAGGTCAGCTTGCCGAAGAACGGGTGCGCGGCGATCTTGAACGCCAGAGCGGAGAACGGCTCGTCGACGGACGGCTTCCGGGAGACCGGGGTCTCGCCGTCGGGCAGCGTGCCCTCGACGGCCGGGACGTCCAGCGGCGACGGAAGGTAGTCGATGACCGCGTCGAGCATGGGCTGGACGCCCTTGTTCTTGAACGCGGAACCGGTGAGCACCGGGTACGCCTCGCGGGCGACGGTAAGCTTGCGGATACCGGCCTTGAGCTCGGCCTCCGTCAGCTCTTCACCCTCGAGGAACTTCTCCATCAGGGAGTCGTCGGTCTCGGCGATGGCCTCGACCAGCTTCTCCCGGTACTCGGCCGCCTTGTCGGCGAGCTCGGCCGGGATCTCCTCGACGGCGTAGTCCTCGCCCTTCTGGACCTCGCCGCGCCAGGTCAGCGCCTTCATGCGGACCAGGTCGACAACGCCTTCGAACTCGTTCTCGGCGCCGATCGGCAGCTGGATGACCAGCGGACGGGCGCCGAGGCGCTCCTCGATGGTGCGGACGGTGAAGTAGAAGTCCGCGCCGAGCTTGTCCATCTTGTTGACGAAGCAGATACGAGGAACCTCGTACTTGTCCGCCTGACGCCAGACCTGCTCGGACTGCGGCTCGACACCTTCCTTGCCGTCGAAGACGGCGACGGCACCATCGAGCACGCGCAGCGAACGCTCCACCTCGACGGTGAAGTCGACGTGGCCCGGCGTGTCGATGATGTTGATCTGGTGGTCGGCCCAGAACGTGGTGGTGGCAGCCGAGGTGATGGTGATACCCCGCTTCTGCTCCTCCTCCATCCAGTCCATGGTGGCGGCGCCATCGTGGACTTCACCGATCTTGTAGTTGACCCCGGTGTAGAACAGGATCCGCTCGGTGGTGGTGGTCTTACCGGCGTCGATGTGGGCCATGATGCCGATGTTGCGGACCTGGTTCAGGTCGGTCAGCACTTCACGTGCCACGAGAGTGTTCCCCTGTCTCAAAATTGGGGCCCGGCAAGGCTTTGACCCGAAGGACGGGCGGCGCCACCGGACTGATTACCAGCGGTAGTGCGCGAAGGCCTTGTTGGACTCGGCCATCTTGTGCGTGTCCTCGCGCCGCTTCACGCTGGCGCCGAGGCCGTTGCTCGCGTCGAGGAGTTCGTTCTGCAGACGCTCGATCATGGTCTTCTCGCGGCGGGCCGCGGAGAAGGAGACGAGCCAGCGCAGCGCGAGGGTGGTGGAGCGTCCCGGCTTGACCTCGATCGGCACCTGGTAGGTGGCACCACCGACGCGGCGGCTCTTCACCTCGATGGTGGGCTTCACGTTGTCGAGGGCGCGCTTCAGCGTGACGACCGGGTCGGTGCCGGTCTTCTCGCGAGCGCCTTCGAGGGCGCCGTAAACGATGCGCTCGGCCAGGGACCGCTTGCCGTCCTTCAGCACCTTGTTCACCAGCTGGGTGACCAGCGGGGATGCGTAGACGGGGTCAGAGATCAGCGGCCGCTTCGGGGCCGGACCCTTGCGGGGCATTAGCTCTTCTCCTTCTTCGCGCCGTACCGGCTGCGCGCCTGCTTACGGTTCTTGACACCCTGGGTGTCGAGCGAACCGCGGATGATCTTGTAACGGACACCCGGCAGGTCCTTCACACGACCACCGCGCACGAGCACCATCGAGTGCTCCTGCAGGTTGTGGCCTTCACCGGGAATGTAGGCGGTGACCTCGATGCCGCTGGTCAGCTTCACACGAGCGACCTTGCGAAGCGCCGAGTTCGGCTTCTTGGGGGTTGTGGTGTACACGCGAGTGCACACGCCACGCCGCTGCGGGCTCCCCTTGAGGGCCGCGGTCTTCTGCTTGGCAGCCTTGTCCTGGCGGCCCTTACGGACCAGCTGCTGGATCGTGGGCAATGGACCAGCTTTCTGTTCGCGATCTTGCTACTACGTGTTGTCTCCGGCCCCCGCGGTCGGGCGTGTCGGCCCGCGTCACGGTCTTGCGACCGGTAACTTCCCGTAGGGATTTTCCGTCGGATCCCGTGTGGGCGAAGCCTTGGAACCGGATGCCTGAGCACCCCGTTCATGCCGCACGGCACACGGGACGGCCCGACGCCTGCCGGGCACGGTCTCCAAAGATACCCGGCCACTTCCCGGCCGACCAAGTCGGGGGGTCGATAACTATATCGTGCCGGGCGTCACGCCGCGGCCACCCTGATGGAACGGCGTTTCGGGCCGGTTCATTCCACCCCGGCCTTCACCGGAGGCGCCGGGCTCCCGCCGTTCAGTCCTCGTCGGGCTTGGCGTGGTCCGCCCGGCCCGGGTGCGGATCCCGGTTGAGGTCGATCAACGGGTGAACGGGCGCCCCCTCCGGCGCCGCGTGACTCCCCCGCCGGGGTTCTTCGGTGCTTTCCTGCTGCTCGGCGTCCACGACGCCCTCCCCTCGTTCGTACTGTTACCGCCCTGCTCGGCCGACCACGCTACCTATTCCCCCGTCGGGTGAGCCGGATGGATCCGGAAAGCACACCATCGCGTCAAACAGGTGAATGGGTCACGATGACACCGGTCACAGTGATGGCCGGACGACGCACCGCAAGCACGGGGAGGCTCCATGTCGGCCGAGTTCGAACAACTCGTCGCGGAATTCGAGAAATTCCAGTCCAAGATCAAACAGGCCGAGACGCAGTTCGCGAAGGTCGGCGAAATGCAGGGGGAACTGGCGGAACTGGAGTCGGTGGCGTCGTCGCCGGACCGGTTCGTCACCGTCGTCGCGGGCCCCGGAGGCTCCGTGAAGGACATCCGCCTGTCCCCGGAAGCCCTTCGGCAGCAACCACAACAGCTCGCCGCCGCCATTCTGTCCACATTGCACACCGCGGTGGCCGACGCGGCACGGAAGCAGGCGGGGATCGTCGACGCGCAGTTCGGCGGGACCTTCCACACGAACGTCGAAGAACAGGTGCTCGAAGCCCAAGCGGAAGCGATGGGAACCACGAAGGAAGAACTGCGGTCTCAGATGTCGGAGGAGCCACCACAGGGCACCACTCGCCGCCCTCGCAACGAGGACGACTTCAGCGAGGACACGGTGCTCCGGCGGTCGGACGAACCGACTCCCCAGCGTCCGGCGGCGGGCGGGGATTCGGCCGGTGACCAGTTCCTCAAGAACCTGTTCGACGAGGAGGACCACTGATGACCGGACCAGGCGCCGGCGGGCACTCGGTCAAGACGCAGGCCTTGACCGACTACGCGAACAAGCTCGGCTATTACAAGGACGAGGCGGGCAAGTTCGGCGGCCTCGTCGACCAGGCCGACGTGACGGACAAGTCGTGGGGCCTGATCGGGCTCGCGGTGAAGCAGACCTACACCGGCAAGCTCGCCGACCTGCGCGAACTGCTCGAACTGATGAAGACCGGGGTGGACTCCTTCTCCGGGAAGATGACCCAGGCGGCGTCGATCTACAACGGCTTCGAAAACGACGCGACGATCACCCTGGGGAAGTACGAAGCCAAGATCGACGGACCGAAGTGAGCTGGGGGACGGCATGACCGACGAGAAGGCGAGCATCGCCGGCGGCGTCAAGATCACGGGTGACGACAGCTTCGGCAAGAACGCGCTCGACGCGGCGAAGAAGGTGCCGATCGCGGGCAAGGGCGTCACCACGGTCGCCAACGCCTACGACAAGTTCAGCGCCGCGCAGGGCCCCGGCGACCTGGTGGCCGCCGGTGGGCAGCTGGTGCAGGACAGCGCCGGTTTCATCGCGGGCGCGGGCGCGGATCTGGCGAGCTTCGTGCTCGACCCGGTCGGCTGGCTGGTCAGCAACGGCCTGAACATCCTGATCGAGCTGATCCAGCCGCTGCAGGACGCGCTGCACTTCGTCACGGGTGACGGTCCGGCGCTCAAGACCGCGGCTGGCAACTTCGGCAACATCGCGAAGGGCTTCGTCACGCTGGCCGACGACTTCGTCAAGACCGGCGACGAGTCGCTGAAGGACTGGGTGGGCGACGCGGGCGACGCCGCCCGGAACGCGCTCGGCGACTTCGCCGTCGGCATCAAGGGCATCGGCAACAGCGCCGGGACGGTGGCCGAGACGCTGCAGATGTGGTCGATGGTGATGACCGTCATCGAAGAGGTCGTCAAATCGATCATTTCCGAGCTGGTCACCTGGGCGATCTACATCTGGCTGCCCGCGCTGGCCGCGTCCGTCGTGAGCCTCGGCTCGTCGGTGGCGGGCGCGATGACCGCGACGATCGCCAAGGCCGCGAGCGCGATGAGCAAGATCACCAAGCACCTCGGCAAGCTCGGCAAGCTGCTCGACAAGTTCATGGGCTTCATGCTCAAGTGGACCGATGACCTGGTGAAACAGGGTTCGAAGCTGACGAAGGCCGGCAAGATCGGGATGACCCCCGGTCAGGAGAAGTCGATCGTCGGCGCGTTCGCGAAGGGCTCCGGGACGCAGCTGGGCACGTTCGGCGACGCCGCGAAGGACGTCTTCAAGAGCGTGCCGAACCAGGCGATCAAGCAGGTGGTCGGGGTCAATCCCGCCGAACTGTCCAAGGGATCGGCGTACCAGGGCAAGGCCGGTTTCGACTTCGTGAACAAGACCATCGACAACTCGCGGACCACCATCACCGGGCAGGAGTACGGCGACACCGGCGGGCACCACAGCGAGAAGGAGACCCGCGAGAACCTCGACATGGACCAGTAGGGTCGCCCGATGGACGATCAGCTGGCCGGGCCGTGGCTCATCGCCGGTGGTTACACCCTGGCCCTGGCACTGCTGCTGCTCGGCGGGCGGTTCGACGGACGGCGGCCGACAGCGGCCGCCGTCAGTTACGCCCTCTGCGGGATCCTCGTCTCCGAGACGTCGCTGTACTGGCTCTCGGCGGGATCTTCCGTTCCCGGCTGGCTGTGGTTCGCGTTCCCGCTGGTCATCGCGGCTCTGGCGGCGTGGCGGGGGTATCGGCAGAAGACGTGGACCGGCAGGCTCGGCGGGTCCGGTGAGCCTTCGTTCGGTGCGCTTCCCGTGCGGGGGATCGCTGTCACGGGGGCGTCGCCCGACTCCGTCGACACGGCGGTCGAGTTCGGGCACAACGGGCATCGGCTGCTCGGGGTCGAGTACCGGCTCAACGGCTCGACGGACTTCCCGGACCTGACCAGGACGGCTGACCTGATCGGTGGGACGTACGCCCTGATCCAGCTGCGGACGCCCGTCGTGCCGTCGGTCGTCATCACCCCGGTCGTCGGTGCTTTCGAACCGGAGCGGTTCACGCCGCTGGAGGACTCGCGGATCACGCGGAACACCGTCGGGGCGCCGAAGCCGGACGCGTTGCTTCAGCGTTTCGAGACCGGCACGGAGTTCGACCGCCGGTTCGCCGTGACGACGTCGGATCCGGAGTTCGCCGCGGCTCTGCTCTCCCCCGGCGTCCGTGAACTGCTGGCAAGCGACCCGTGGTTCCGGGTCCGCGAGGTGGCTTTCCACGGTGGATCACTCTGGACCTGCGAAGCCGGGACGCTGACCGAAGAGATGATGTTCGCCGACTCCCGGCGCCTGGCCGTCCTGGCGTCCACAGTGGACTGGGAGGACGCGGACTTCCGTTCCGCCTCGAAGGCTTCGGACACCAGCGACGCCGGATGGCTCGGTGGACGGCGGGGGCCGCTCGCCGGGCTCCGCGTCCCGCTCAACGCGCGCCGGGAAGCGACAGGCCGTCAGCCGCTGTCTTCGCTGTCCCTGGTGGCGCGGACCGTCGTCGCGCTCGCGCTGGTGCTGCCCGGGCTGGCGCTCGCGGTGAACTCGCTGACCGCGTTGACCGGGCTCGCCCCCGAGGCACGGCTCACCGTGACCGCGACCCTGCGGGCGGAGGCGGGCACGTCGAACTGCACCAGCTGCGGCAACGGCAACCTGGTGGACGGCACGTACGAACTCGACGGCGAGACGCACGAGGTCAAGGACCTGCGGTGGATGTCGTTCGGGAACTTCCCGGAGCGGGGCGACGTCGTCGACATCTCCGTGACGCCGCTGTGGTGGCATCCGCTGATCGAGGGCAAGGACACGGGCGTCATCCTGCTGCTGATCGGCTTGACCCCCGTCCTCGCCGGTGCCCTCCTGGCCAAAGCCACCTACCGCCCGCGCCCGCGTCGCGTTTAGCGGGCTAAACGCGATCCGGCAGGGCCGGGGCCAGGGACTTCGCGAAGTAGTGGTGCGCGAAGGGCTCGTCGTTGAAGGGCTCGACCGTTTCGTAGCCGAGGCGCGCGTACAGGGCCCTGGCCTCGACGAGGTCGTCACGGGTGTCGAGGCGGATCAACGTGGCCCCGAGGCCGCGGGCGACGTCCTCGGCGGCGGCCACGAGCAGCGCCGCGCCGCCCTTGCCGCGCTCGGCCTTGCGGAGGAAGACGCGGGTGAGTTCGGTGATGTCGGGGGCGGCGACCCTCAGGCCGGCACACCCGGCGAGCACCCCGTCGCGCCAGGCGAGGAGGAAGGCGCCGGTCGGCGGGGTCAGGTCCTTGCTGTGGTGCTCCTTGAGCAGCTCGTCGAGTTCCTCTTCGGTGACCTGGCGCTCGTAGAAGCGGGACGCGATTTCGTCCAGGTACTCCCGCAGCAGCTGGGCGGCGTCCGGGTGATCGACGGGCGTGACTTCGAAGCTCCAGGTCATGGCCCCATTCTGCCCACCCGTGCCACCTGTTTTCCCGACCACCGGATCGCGATTAGGGGGCTAAACGCAAGTCGGCCTCCCGCCGCACCGGATCGCGTTTAGCCCGCGAAAGTCGACGCCGGTCGCCCGGGCCTCAGATCGCGATTAGCGGGCTAAACGCAGGTCGGCGGGGTGGGTCAGGAGGGGGCCAGGCGACCGGCGCAGGTCGCGACCTCGCCCGGGACGGACTTCTCGGACGTGACTACGGCACCGCCCACGGCCACCCGGCATTCGACGGCGCCCTCGCCCTGCCCCATCACCTGGACGGTCGGCGGGGTGCCGGTGTTCTTCCACGTGAGTTCCTTGCGCCACGGCAGCGTCACCTGAAGTTCCTGGTGCACGAGCCCCAGCCCGTTCGAGTCGTAGACGACGGTCGCGGTCCCCGTCCCGACGAGCTCGTAGGCGATCTGCCAGTCGTTCGACACCGGCCGCGGCTGCGCCTGGCTCAGCGTCCGCGTGATCGTGCGATCCGGCTCCCGCGACGGCGCGGCCTCGGTCGGCTCGCCGACGACGGCCACACCCTCCGCTTGCGGTTCCTCACCGCCGTTGAGCACCACCACACAGGTCGCGAGCGCGGCCACCACGATCCCCGCGATGGCGATACGCCCGATCAGTTGTCTGTCGGCCATCAATTCTCCTCTCTGGCGGTGCCGGCGGCGCGGCCCCGGGACCAAGCCGGTGCCGCGCCGCCGCGGGAATCAGGACGGCAGCAGCTTGCCGGGGACGCCGTTGAGGGACTGGATGAGACCGAGCACAGGGACGCCGAGCGGCGCGAACGTCCAGATGTTGTTCAGGTCGCTCGTGTCGGGTTCGTCGACGACCACGACGTCGCTCGGGGCTTCCTGCGCCGCGAGCGCCGGGGCGGCCGAGCCGAGCACGACGAGACCGGCGAGCGCCGCGCCGGTGACCGCGCGGACGAAGGTCTTCTTCATGAGATTCTCCTTTGCTGGTAACGGTTTTACGAAATCGGCGTGATGATCCCGTAGATCGGGGCGAGCAGGTCGGTGGGCACGGGAACGGTCGGGCCGAGCAGGCTGCCGAGGTCGACACCCGGGATCAGCCAGACCGCGGGGTTGCCGCCACCGGTGGGCAGACCCGGCAGCGGGTCGGCCGAGGCGACGCCGCCGGCGAGTCCGGACAGCGCGCCCGCGACGGCGAGCGGCAGCAGCACACGGGCCGCGATTCGCTTCATCTCTTCTCCCTTTTCTTCACCGCTGCTGGAATCGAGCGGAATCCTTCACCGCAGTACCGAACTGACCGGCACGATCGTGCCGTCGGGGATCCATTGGCCCGCGTAGTTCCGGTCGGCGATCATCCCGACGGCGTGCGGTTCGCCGGGGTACATCGGCATCGCGTTGACCTGGGCCGCCGCGAAGATCTGGACATCTCCGTTCAGCGGGGCTCCCAGCCAGTTCCGGAAACCGCCGAGCGTGGGGCTTTCGCCACCGAAGGCGTTACCGGCGGCGACGGCGAAACTCACCGCGGCCTGCTCGCGCGGGTCGAACCTCAGCGGCACCGAGGAGCTGGCGACGGAGTTGACGATCGGCCCGTTGAGCAGCCAGGGCGCCAGGTACAGGCCGTACTGGTGGGTCGGTTTGAGTCGCTGGGACTCGGCCGCGCGGGTCATCGCCGTGTAGCCGCCCGCCCAGCCGGACACGACGACCAGAGCGGTGTTCGGGCCCGCCTCGGCCTGCACCGGAAGGCCGGAGCGTGCCGCGGTCTCCCGGACCAGCTTCGCGGCGGCGACACCGCGCGGCGAGTCGTCCTCGACGAGCGTGAGCGCGGAAGGCTTGCGTGTGGCGAGGAACTCGACGAGTTTGACGAGAGAACCGCTGTCCTCACCCGAAAGCGCGTCCGCAGGGCAGGAAGTGAGGACTTCGCGGCGGTCGGCGATCAGGCCGCCCAGCGCGGCCGAAGCGCACTCGGGCGCGTCCGTGTCCGCGATGGCGCGCCCTTGCCCGTCACCCGCGTCGACCTCGATCGACGTCTTCTCCTCGCCGCGGCTGATGATCAGATCGCTACGGCCGTTCGGCAGGTCGACCTCGGCCCAGGTGCCCTCGGCACCGGGTCGCACGATGGCCTTGCCGATCAGGCCGCCTTCGATTCCGGCGGAAAGTTCGTCGCCGGCGCTCGCGGGGAAATGGACGAGGTTCTTGCCGGGCCGCTGCGGGCTCACCAGTACCGGGAACCGCTGGTCACCGATGGAGGCCTCGGAGAGCAGCGCGACGCCGGGAATCGGCGGTTCGGGCGGCTTGGGGATGGCGGCGAGGGCGCTCCAGGCAACGAAACCGACGGTCACCGCGGCCGCGCCGAGCCGATAAGCACGCGTGGAATCCTTGCCCGCGACGAAGAATCCGGCGACAACGGTGGCGACGACAGGCAGCGCGGCGATCACCAGCAACGTCACGCCGAAGAGTGAGCCGTAGATCCTGCGGTCGAATCCCAGGCCGGAAGAGAGCAGCTGAACCGCGCCCGCGACGACCAGAAGTCCGCCCAGGGTCAGGGAAAGCGGGCCGAGCCGGAAGTTCGTCTGGCGCCATCGCTCCGCAGGCACCCAGACGGAAAGAACGGTGACGCCGAACCACAAAGCCGCGGCCGCGACGTAGACGGTGTCGATGGCGAACTCGACGCCCGTCCGCCCGAGTGAGGTTTCGAGCACGACGAGAGCGGCGAGCGCGAGGGACGCCCAGCGGCCGGCCGACGGCCAGCGGACCAGGACGGGAATGGCCAGCGCGAGCACGAGATGCACGATCAGCGCGATGACGTTGACGTCGGTCGCGAAGGCGGAAACCGCGGCGAGCGCGGCGGAAACCCCGCCGAGGACGGCGATGGTGAGTCGCAGACGCCGGGGCAGTTCGCCCACCAGCGGACGAAGGATTCCCGTGCCGGCAAGGAAAGCGGTCGCCAGGAGCAGGCCGAGCCGTAGCAGGACCAGGGCGATGCCGACTCCGGCCGAACCCGAGCTCGCCGGTATGACGTGGTGATCCATGGGGACCTTCTCCGGGTAGATCGGCGGGGGGCCGTGGGGGGGCGGGGGGGGCCGCCCCCCCCCCGCCACCCCCCCCGCCCCGCGTGATGTAGGTCGCACCGCCCCCCCACAAAACCCAAGGTGGAGCTGCGGTGGGTATGG
>NZ_JBHXJK010000020.1:0-17354 GCF_042723255.1 Amycolatopsis thailandensis | reverse complement strand
CGGCGGTTTTTTGGGGTGTGTCCCTGGGGGGGGGGGGGGGGGGGGTGGGGGGGGGGGGGGGGGGGGGGGGGGGCCCCCCCCCCCCCCCCCCCTTCCGCGCCGAGCAGGGTTACTTGAGATCCGCGTCAGCCACGACGAACAGTTCGGAGTGCGGCTTGGCGTTGCCGAAGGACCCGTGCGGCCAGGTCTTCCGGTTGAAGTTGATCCCGACCTGTCCGGTGAACTCGTCCCGGAAGTTCTGGTCGACCGCGATCTTCCCGTCCTCGCCGAGGTTCAGCAGGTTGACCTTGTGGTCACCGTCCAAACCGGACCGTGCGACGAAGTAGTTCGACACCGCGAGGTGCTGCGGCTTGTCGGTCTCGCGGTAGTAGCCGTCGCCATCGAGCACGAAGTTGTCGTACGCGCCCCAGTGCGGGCCACCACCCGGGGTGCCCGGGTTGATCGGTGCCGCGCCGACGACGGTCGGCAGGTCGCCGCCACCGCCCTGCTGGGACTTTTCCTTCGTGTCGATCCGGCCGTCGATGTTCTCGACCTTGTCGCCCGCGGCGAGCAGCTTCTGGATGTCGAGGACGTACACGCCACCGGTGGTGCCGGGGTCGTCCGGGCCGAGCGCGCCCTTGGACCGGCCGGTGATCGCGCGGTAGAGGTACTTGTCGTCGGGGCTGGTCTGGATCCAGCCGCCGTTCGAGCCGCCACCGTTGGAGTCGTTGTTCGGGTGGATCGCCTTGTTCGCGGCGCCGTCGTCGAACACCTGGATCCAGTGCGGCTCCTTGGCGGTGATGTCCGGCGTGTAGAACACCGCGCCGCCCTGCATGGTCTGGGCGAATGCGCCCTTGTGCCCGGGCAGGTTGGTCACCGTGGTCTCCATGACCGCGCGGCTCTCGGCGTGCAGCGGGTCCGCGGGATCGGCGCGCGGACCGTCCGGCAGGTATGAGACCGCCTTGAGCTTCGGCTTGTTGCGGTCGGAGATGTCCCACGTGCGGACGGTCGGCCGTCGCAGGTACGGCGACGGCTGCTTCACCGGGTCGAGAATGATGTTGCGAGGCTCGGCGTAGTCGCTGGTGACCAGGGTGTTGAGGTCCTCGCGCGCCTGGATGCCGTGCGGGTTGGCGCAGGTCGGTTTGTCCAGTTGCGGGAGGTTGTCGCACAGCTTCTTGTTGTCGCCCTGCGGTGTGGCCGCCGGAGACTCGGAGAGCACCTGCGCGTTCTGGTCGAAGCGGACGACCTCGCCGGGGCTGCCGGCGAAACCGTTGCCCACCACGGTGGAGCCGTTGGCGTAGGTGTGCGGGCCGGGCACGACCGGGCCGCCCATGTACGTGCCGTACGCCGTGCCGTCCTTGAGGACCCAGTACGCGTCCGGCACGGAACCGCCGAGGGTCTGGGTCGGCAGGCTGACGCCCTTGAGTTTCAGTTGCGGCAACGCGGAAACGTCGAAGGCGTACGTCGCGGCGGCGAACAGCGCGCCGGCGTAGATCGTGTCGCCCTTGTGCCACACATATTGCATGTGGTGCGGCTCGTTCTCGACGAGCGGCCCGACGGTGGCGGTGTTGACGACCTTGCCGTAGGTCGGCGAACCCTGCGTCGCGTCGATCACGGCGAGGAAGTCCGGACCGGGCAACGCGTTCTTGATCTTGTTCAGGCCCCCGCCGAGCGAACCCGGCAGGTTCTTGACGTCCTTGACCAGGGTGTCGGCGATGTTCTCGTCACCGGCCCAGACCAGCAGCCACTTCTTGCGCTTGCCGTCGGCGCTCCGGGACGCCGCGACGTCCTTGGACACCAGGTGGTTCTGAACCCAGTACTCCTTGCCGTCGGCCGCCTTCTTCGCGTCCTTGACGACCTGGACGTCGGCGTAGGCACTCGTCGCGGAACCGGTATAGGTCACCGTGCCCACGGCGAGCGCCACCGCCATGGCGCCTATCGCCACTTTTCGCCACTTGGGCGAGTTGGATAGCATTCTTTCTCCCTGTTTTCGCTACCGAAGCGCCAGACAATCGGCACACCTCTCCCCGATTCGCACAGGTGCCACCGGCACGAATTAAAGGGAAAGCCATCAGCCGCCGGTTCACACAGGAAACCGTTGCGGCACAGCGGAAAGTGTCAGCGCACGGAGAATCGGCGCATCCGTTTCGGATACGCGGATTCAGCGGAACGCGACCAGCCCGGAATAGGTCAGGAATCCATACACAGCGCGCTTGCTTGCTGCCGCAAGTCAACGTGCCGGCGCCACACCAAGGCGACTGGGGATTGCATGGGCGAAATACTCGTGCGAAGCCGTCGGAGTGTCAATCTCGTGATCAAAGAATGGGACATGACACGGCAGGGTGAATTTCCCACGATGCGGATGCGCCATTAGGCCGAACGGGTGGCGATTTTCCGAGTACTGGGAATTAGGCCACCTGGCGGCACTACCGCACGTCACAACGGACCAGTAACCTGCTCCTCGCGCTCGCGGCAGCGTTACGAGTTCGTTATTCAATCCCGGGAACTCTGGTGCTGACCTGGATCCGGGGAGCCTTCCGAGACGGAGTCGCCATCGGCGCTCGTCGCGCTGGTCCTCACGCTGCGCCTCCCCGCGCCGACCTGCGCTTCCCCGCCTCAGATCGCGATTAGGGGCTAAACGCAAGTCGGCGCCGGATCGCGATTAGGGGGCTAAACGCAGGTCGGAGGCGGGGCCGCAGAGGGCCTGGTGCTTGAGGGTCGCCAGGGCGTCGTCGATGGGGTGGGAGGTTCCTTCGGCGTCCGGCTTGCGCCAGCGCACGAGGTTCATCGCGGCGGAGAACTGCCGTCCGCTGTCGGCACTGGCCCAGGCCATCGTCAAGGCGCCCCAAACCGTCCCGTCATGCCCCCAGAAGACGCCGTGACCCGGGATCTCGGTCTTGTAAAGACCGAGCCCGTAGTCGATCAGCCGCCCGTCCTGCGCGATGACCGGGACCAGACGCTGCATCTCCGCCAGCGACGACGGGCTGACGATCTCCCCGTCGAGCAGCTTCCGATAGAAGCGGTTGAGGTCCTCGACGGTCGAGACCAGGCCGGCGCCGGTCATCACCCAGGACATGTTGTAGACGCTGTAGTCGCGCGGCGGATCGATCGCGCCGAACAGCGCTTCGTACATCCGAGAGTGCGCTCCGACGATTGGCGGGCCGGCGGGAAAGCCGGTGTTCGCGAGGCCTGCGGGCTCGATGATGCTGCGGGAGATGTGCTCTTCCGCTGGTGTGCCGGTCAGGTGTTCCAGGAGCTCGCCCAGGAGCAGGTAGTTCGTGTTGGAGTAGATCCCGGGAGTGCTTCCCGGCTCCCCGGTGGCGGGCGCGTCGACACCCATCGCGATCAGCTCGGTGGGGCGGAACCGCCGGAACCGGTTGTCGTCGAGGCTCCCGGGAGCGAGCTCCTTGAGCGACGGGAACGCGTAAGGCAGGTACTCGGCGAGGCCGCTGGTGTGGTTGAGCAGCATGCGGATCGTGATCGTCCGGCCCCGTTCACCGGGGACAAGCCGCGGCAGGTGGTCGCCGATCGGCGCGTCGAGATCGAGCCGCCCCGCCTCGACCTGCCGCAGAACCGCGGCCGAGACGAAGGTCTTGGTGATGCTGCCAACGCGCTGCCGCATACCGATCTCGACGGGGCGACCGGTTTCGAGGTCGGCGACCCCGGCGGCCCCGCGCCAGACCAGCTCACCCGCGCGCACCTCGGCGAACACACCCGGCACCCCCGCCCGGTGGACACCGTCCAAGGCGGACCGCAGGCTCTTCATGGCCGAGTTCTCTTCTGTCACCAGTGATTCCATATTGACCATCTTTTCGACCGCCGACCTCGGGATCGTCCGCCATCCGTCGCGCATCTAGGCGGATACCGCACCGATCGTCGGCCTTCCTCGCCGCCGGCCCCAGATCGCGTTTAGCCCGCTAAACGCAGGTCGCCCCCGGATCGCGATTAGCGGGCTAAACGCAGGTCGGCGGGGAGAGGTGACGGGCAGGGAAAAGCCCCCGGTCCGGGAGAGACCGGGGGCTTTCTTGAGGTGGGGTGGTTGTTATTCGGACGGTTGGCGACGGCGGCGGGCGCCGAAGATCAGTGCCCCGCCGAGGCCCAGCGCGGCGAGCGCGAGCGCGCCGAGCCAGATCACGTCGGCACCGGTGCTGGCCAGCCCCGAGCCACCTTGGCCGCCACCGCTGCCCTGCCCGGCGGGAGCGCCGGTCGTCGGAGCCGGAGTTCCCGGCTCACCGCAGTTCGCGGGCTGCGTGGGCACGGTGGGCGCGGGCGCCTCGCCGGGCTCGGCCTCGAACCGTACCGGCCAGGGCTTGTCCTCCGGCCCGACGACATGGATCGGCCTCGGGTTCTCGTCCTTGATCCGCCATCCCTGAGGCGTCAGCAGATACAGCCGGTACTCCGGCCCCGGCGCCACCTTGCGGAACTCGAAACGTCCTTCGGCGTCGGTCGTCCGCTCGCCGATGACGGGACAGTCCCCATCGGAGACGAGCACGACCTTGACCCCGCTGACGCCCTTCGGCTCACCCTGACCGGCCGGCTGGACCACGTCACCGGCGACGGTGGCGAGAGCACCCGGCACGGCCGCCTGACCATGGGCGTACGCGTGACCGTCGAGGTCGACATCGCGATAACCGAAGTCGCAGCTCACCGTGACCAGGCCGCGGTTGACGGTGGCATCCGGCACCTTCTCGGACACGTCGATCGCGCGCGTCTCGCCGGGCGCGATCGTCACCCCGTTCGCCAGGTAGCCGAGTTCGCCCCAACCAGCCCCGCCTTTCAGCGCGTAGTCGGCTCCGAAGCGGTCACAACCGGAGACGATGCCCGTGAGCGGGATCGGACCCGAGTTGGTCAGGGTCACGGTGACGTGGGCGAGATCGCCAGGCTGGTAGCTGTCCTGGGTGAAGGCCATCGACGCTTTCAGCGCACCGTTCAGCGGCGGCGCTCCTCGGACGAGCAGATCCTTCGAATCCGGCCCGATCCGCACGAACTCGAACGGGAAATGCCAGCCCTTGATTTCCTCGCCGCCGAGGTAGTACCTGGCTGCCGGGACGTCGCCGAAGTCGATCTTCCCGGCCGCGTCGCTCGTGGCCTCGAACTTGGCGGATCCGTTGGCGTACTTCAGGGTGAGGGCGATGCCGGACAGCTGTTCGCCGTCGTCGGCGCGGCCGTTGCCGTTCTTGTCGCCGAACACGACGCCCGCCGCGTGCCCGGAGACCTTGACGATGGCGACGGACTCCTGGAATTCCCCGCTGCCGGCACCGGTCTCGTCCTGCACGTAGCCGCGGACGACCGCTTTGCCCGAGGTGAGGTCTTGAATCTGCCCGGAGACCTTGACCTCGTAGGTCTCTCCGGCCTCGAGCTTCTTGCCTGACTTGGTGCGTTCCAGTTCTCCCCACCCAGGATCGAACGAGACCGACAGGTCGGACGGATCGCTGATGAACTGGAAGACCTTCAGACCGTTCGCGGCGGCGGTGCCGGTGTTCTTGACCTTGAAGGTGAAGGTGACGTTCTCGTCGGTCCGGAATTCGCTCTTGTCGAAGACGACCGACGATACGAGCTGCGGCCGCTCGGCCTGCGGCTTCGGCGCCGCGGGCGTCGAACTCTCGACCGGTGGCGCGCTGGACGGCGGCGCCGCGGAACTCGCCGGAGCCTCAGACGTCGCCGGCGCACTCGATGCCGGTGACGAAGGTGCCGGATCCGCTCCGGCGGGCGCGGCGAACGCGCCCGTCAATGCCGCGGCCGCGGCGAAGGTCGCGAGATAGACCGCCCCAGTGCGAAAGCTCGATCTACCACTTGGTGATTTGTTCACGCAGAGTCACCCCTGATTACCCAGATGGAAATGCGCATAGCCCCCGAACCGCGTAGAACCGGATCACCCTATCGGGATTCGTGAAAAGCCAGAACCTATTTCGAGTGGTATCGGCAAAGAGAAAGCCCCCGGCGTGGAACCGGGGGCTTTCTCGTGATGGTCGCTGCTTACTCGACAGGCCTGCGACGGCGGCGGGCACCGAACATCAGTGCCCCTCCGAGGCCCAGCGCGGCCAGCGCCAGCGCACCGAGCCAGAGCACGTCGGCTCCGGTGCTGGCCAGCCCCGATCCGCCCTGTCCGCCGCCGGAACCCTGCTCTCCGCCTGGCGCGCCGGGTACCGGAGTGGTGGTTCCGGGCTTGCCACAGGTCGAAGGCTGGGCGGGCACGGCAGGGAGCGGAGCCTCACCCTTCTCCGCCTCGACGAACGTCCGACCGGCGTTGTCCTCCGGGCCCACGACCAGAATCGACGTCGGATTGTCGTACTTGATCCGCCAGCCCTGAGGGGGCAGGAAGTACAAGCTGTAGTCCGGCCCAGGCGCTACCTTGCGGAACTCGAAGTGTCCTTTCTCATCGGTCGTCGTCTCGCCCGCTACAGGGCAGTCACCCTTGGAGACGAGTACGACCTTGACGCCGGAAAGGCCCTCCTGCGGCTTGCCCGGGCCGGCGTTGTGCACGACGTCCCCGATGACGGAGGCGACACCACCCGGCACCGCCGCCCTGGCATGGGCCGTGGCGTGGTTGTCGATGTCGACCTCGCCATACCCGAAGTCACACTCCACCCCGACGTAGCCGACGTTGAGCGCGGCATCCGGCACCTTCTCCGACACATCGAACGTCCGCGTCTGTCCCGGAGCGATGGTGGCGCCGTCCGTGTCGGAGTCGAGTTCTCCCCACCCGGACCTGCCTTTGAAGGCGTGGTCGGCACCCGCGCGATTGCACGCGGCCACGATGCCGGTGAGCGGGATCGTTCCGGAGTTGGTCAGCGTCACGGTGACATGCGCGGTCTCACCAGGCTGATAGGTGTCCTTGGCGAAGGCCAGCGATGCTTTCAACGCGCCGTTCAACGGCGGCGAACCGCGAAGAAGCAAGTTCTTCTCACCGGGCTCGATCTTGACGAGCTTGGCGGGGAACAACCAGCCCTTGATCACCTCGCCGCCGAAGCGATACTCGGCCGCGGGGACGTCACCGAACTCGATTCGGCCGTCCGCGTCGCTCGTGGCGGTGAATTTGGTGGGGCCATTGTTGTAGTTCAGCGTGAGGGTTACGCCGTCCAGCTTTTCCCCGTCGTCGAGCGTGCCGCTGCCGTTCTTGTCGCCGTAGACGACACCCGTCACGCGGCCGGTCTCTTTGGTGATCTTCGTGGTACCGGAGAACCGACCGACCATGAAGCTGCTGTCGTCGAAGATGATTCCCTGAACGACGGCGGAGGCGTTCTCGAGGTCTTTGACCTTCCCGGTGACCGGGAGCTCGAAGCTCTCGCCCGGCTTGAGGTTCTTTTTCTCCCGGCCGAGCACGAGCGGTCCCCAGCCCGGTTCGTAGGGGACCACCAAATCGGTCGGCTCACTGAACGACTGGGAAACCCAGATTCCGGTCGAGTCGACGGTGCCGACATTCTTGATCTTGAAAGTGAATCGGACGTCCTCGTCGGTCCGATACGACGGCTTGTCGAAGACGACCGACGCCTCGATGTTCGCTCGCTCGGCCTGCGGTTTCGGCGCCGCGGGAGCCGAGCTCTCCGCAGGCGGAACGCTGGGCGAGGGAGCCGTGGAACTCTCCGGTGCTTCGGACGTCGCCGGTGCGGTGGAAACAGGAGCCGAAGGCTCCGGATCCGCCAAGGCCGGTGTGGCGAAAACGCCGGTCAATGCCGCCACGGCGGCGAAATAGACAACCCCGGTACGCGCGATCGATCTCGCGCCAGGTCTTTTGCTCACGCAGAGTCTCCCCAGATAACCCATTGGAATGCGCACAGCCCCCGAACCGCGTGGAACCCGATCACCTTAACCGGATTCGCGAGGGACCCACACCTATTTCGGGTACCGGGGTCGAATCGGAACATTCCGGAAAACGAGAAAGGCCCCCGCCGGATCGGCGGGGGCCTTTCTCGTCGTTATCGCTTCGGTCAGCGGAAGTCGCGGCCGAAGTCGTAGTCGTCCAGCGGCACCGCGGCACCAGGGGTGGAGCCGAAGACATCCGGGGTGTAGTAGCCGTCGTCGTAGGACGGGATCGCGTAAGCGGCGACCCGCGCCTCCTCGGTCGGCTGCACCTGGATGTTGCGGTACTTGTTGATCCCGGTACCGGCCGGGATCAGCTTACCGATGATCACGTTCTCCTTGAGGCCCACGAGCTTGTCCGAACGGCCGTTGATGGCCGCGTCGGTCAGGACACGCGTGGTCTCCTGGAACGAGGCCGCCGACAGCCACGAGTCCGTGGTCAGCGAGGCCTTCGTGATCCCCATCAGCACCGGGCGACCCGAGGCGGGCTCGCCACCTTCGGCGACCGACGCGCGGTTCTTCGCCTCGAACTTGGTCCGCTCGGGCAGCTCGCCCGGGAGGAAGTCCGTGGCACCGGAGTCGATGATCGTCACGCGGCGCAGCATCTGCCGCACGATGACCTCGATGTGCTTGTCGTGGATCGACACACCCTGCGCCCGGTACACCTTCTGGACCTCGTCCACCAGGTGCATCTGCGCCTCGCGCGGCCCCATGACCCGCAGGACCTCGTGCGGGTCCGGCGTGCCTTCGAGCAGCTGCTGACCGACGGCGACACGGTCACCGTCGCCCAGCGGGCCGTTCGGGGTGTTCGCGAGCCGCTGACGCTTGGACAGCTTGTCGAAGACGATCTCTTCGCTGCCGTCGTCCGGGATCAGCGTGATCTTCCAGAACCGCTCGCTCTCCTCGATGCGCACACGGCCATCGACGTCGGCGATCGGCGCCTTGCCCTTCGGGACCCGGGCCTCGAACAGCTCCTGGACACGGGGCAGACCGGTCGTGATGTCGTCACCGGCGACACCACCCTGGTGGAACGTACGCATCGTCAGCTGCGTACCCGGCTCACCGATCGACTGGGCCGCGACGATACCCACGGCCTCGCCGACGTCGACGAGCTGACCGGTCGCCATGGACCGGCCGTAGCAGGTGGCGCAGATACCGACGGCCGACTCACAGGTGAGGACCGAACGGACCTTGACCTTGGAGATCCCGCTCGAGATGAGCTTGTCCAGGGCCGGGTCGCCGATGTCGTCGCCGGCGTTGAGCACGACGTTGCCCTTGGCGTCGACCGCGTCGGTCGCCAGGTTCCGCGCGTACACGGCCGTCTCGACGTGCTGGTCGCGCAGGACCTTGCCGTCGCCGACGTCCTGCCCGATCGGCATGTTGATACCGCGGGTGGTGCCACAGTCGATCTCGCGGACGATGACGTCCTGCGACACGTCCACCAGACGACGGGTCAGGTAACCCGAGTCGGCGGTACGGAGCGCCGTGTCCGCCAGACCCTTACGGGCACCGTGCGTCGCGATGAAGTACTCCGCCACCGACAGGCCTTCACGGAAGTTGGCCTTGATCGGACGCGGGATGTACTCACCCTTCGGGTTCGACACCAGGCCACGCATACCGGCCAGCGACCGGACCTGCGTCATGTTGCCCGCCGCGCCCGACTTCACGATCATCGCGATCGGGTTGTCGTCCGGCAGCGCCGTCTCCATGATCTTGTGGACCTCTTCGGTGGCCTGCGTCCACACCTTGACGAGCTCGTTGTTGCGCTCGGTGTGCGACAGCTGACCACGCTGGTACCGCTTCTCGACCTGGTCGGCCTTGCCTTCGTACTCGTCCAGAATGGCCTTCTTGCCTGCCGGGACGAGCACGTCGGAGATCGCGACCGTGACACCCGAGCGGGTCGCCCAGTAGAAACCGGCGTCCTTCAGGCGGTCCAGGGTCTGCGCGACCTGGGTCATCGAGTAGCGCTCGGCGAGGTCGTTCACGATCAGGGCCTGACGCTTCTTCGGCATCGGCTCGTTGATGAACGGGTAGTCCGCCGGCAGCAGCTCGTTGAACAGCACGCGGCCCAGGGTGGTCTCGGCCAGCCAAGCCTTGCCCGGCTCCCAGCCCTTCTCCGCGAGCGCCGCTTCGTCGGCCTTGGCGGGCTGACGGTCGGTGATGCGGATCTTGATCGGGGCGTGCAGGCTCAGCGCCTTGCGGTCGAACGCCATGATCGCCTCGGCCGGCGAGGAGTAGGCGAAGCCCGCTCCGTCGGCCTTCTCGTTCAGGCGGGTCAGGTGGAACAGACCGGTCACCATGTCCAGACGCGGCATGGCGAGCGGGCGGCCCGACGCCGGCGAAAGGATGTTGTTCGCCGACAGCATCAGGATGCGGGCCTCGGCCTGCGCCTCCGCGGACAGCGGGAGGTGCACGGCCATCTGGTCACCGTCGAAGTCCGCGTTGAACGCTTCACAGACCAGCGGGTGCAGCTGGATGGCCTTGCCTTCGACCAGCTGCGGCTCGAAGGCCTGGATACCGAGGCGGTGCAGGGTCGGCGCACGGTTCAGCATCACCGGGTGGCCGGTGATGACCTCTTCGAGCACGTCCCACACCTGCGGCCGCGAGCGTTCCACCATCCGCTTGGCGGACTTGATGTTCTGCGCGTGGTTCAGGTCGACCAGCCGCTTCATGACGAACGGCTTGAACAGCTCGAGCGCCATGTCCTTCGGCAGACCGCACTGGTGCAGCTTCAGCTGCGGGCCGACGATGATGACCGAACGGCCGGAGTAGTCGACACGCTTGCCGAGCAGGTTCTGACGGAACCGGCCCTGCTTGCCCTTGAGCAGGTCGGACAGCGACTTCAGCGGGCGGTTACCGGGACCGGTGACCGGGCGGCCGCGGCGGCCGTTGTCGAACAGCGCGTCGACGGCCTCCTGCAGCATCCGCTTCTCATTGTTGACGATGATCTCGGGCGCGCCGAGGTCGATCAGCCGCTTCAACCGGTTGTTCCGGTTGATGACCCGGCGGTAGAGGTCGTTCAGGTCGGAGGTGGCGAACCGGCCACCGTCGAGCTGGACCATCGGGCGCAGGTCCGGCGGGATCACCGGGACGGCGTCGAGCACCATGCCGCGCGGGTCGTTGCCGGTGGCCTGGAAGGCCGCGACGACCTTGAGCCGCTTCAGCGCGCGGAGCTTCTTCTGCCCCTTGCCGTTGCGGATGGTGTCGCGCAGGTTGTCGGCCTCGGCCGCGACGTCGAACTCGGTGGCCAGCTTCTGGATGGCCTCCGCGCCCATGCCGCCGGTGAAGTACTCGCCGTACCGGTCGATGAGCTCGCGGTAGAGCAGCTCGTCGGCGATCAGCTGACGCACGTCGAGCTTGGTGAAGGTCGTCCAGACCTCCTCGAGACGGTCCAGCTCGCGACCGGCGCGGTCACGCAGCTGACGCATCTCGCGCTCGCCGCCTTCCTTGACCTTGCGGCGGACGTCGGACTTGGCGCCCTCCGCCTCCAGCTCGGCCAGGTCGGCTTCCAGCTTCTGCGCCCGTGCCTCGATGTCCGCGTCACGCTTGGTCTCGAGGTTCTTGCGCTCGACGCCGATCTCGTTCTCGAGGGTCGGCAGGTCGTTGTGCCGCAGCTCGGTGTTCACACCGGTGATCACGTAGGCC
This sequence comes from Amycolatopsis thailandensis, assembly GCF_042723255.1. Classification (NCBI taxonomy): domain Bacteria; kingdom Bacillati; phylum Actinomycetota; class Actinomycetes; order Pseudonocardiales; family Pseudonocardiaceae; genus Amycolatopsis; species Amycolatopsis thailandensis. The sequence continues at coordinate 5,930 of NZ_JBHXJK010000020.1, read as the reverse complement.
GCGAAGTAGATGATCTTCTCGAGGTCCTTCGGCGCCAGGTCGAGCAGGTAGCCCAGGCGGGAGGGAACACCCTTGAAGTACCAGATGTGGGTGACGGGGGCGGCCAGCTCGATGTGGCCCATCCGCTCACGGCGCACCTTGGCGCGGGTGACCTCGACGCCACAGCGCTCGCAGATGATGCCCTTGAAGCGGACCCGCTTGTACTTACCGCAGTAGCACTCCCAGTCCCGGGTCGGGCCGAAGATCTTCTCGCAGAAGAGGCCGTCCTTCTCGGGCTTGAGCGTCCGGTAGTTGATGGTCTCCGGCTTCTTCACCTCGCCGAAGGACCACTGACGAATGTCGTCGGCGGTGGCGAGGCCGATGCGGAGCTCATCGAAGAAGTTGACGTCCAGCACGTCTTTACATCCCCTTGGGGTTGATGCGACTAGAGGAGTTGGCGAGTGGAGGCGGGAGCCCGACGGACTCCCGCCTCATCGCGGTCAGTGCACGACGTCGTCCACCGAGGGCGACTCGTTGCGGGACAGGTTGATGCCGAGGTTCGCCGCGGCACGCTCGAGGTCCTCGTCGTCGGAGTCGCGCATCTCGATCGCGGCGCCGTCGCTGGACAGCACCTCGACGTTGAGGCAGAGCGACTGGAGCTCCTTCAGGAGCACCTTGAACGACTCGGGGATACCCGGCTCGGGGATGTTCTCCCCCTTGACGATGGCCTCGTACACCTTGACGCGGCCGACCACGTCGTCCGACTTGATCGTCAGGAGCTCCTGCAGGGTGTATGCGGCGCCGTACGCCTGCATCGCCCAGCACTCCATCTCGCCGAACCGCTGGCCACCGAACTGCGCCTTACCACCCAGCGGCTGCTGCGTGATCATCGAGTACGGGCCGGTGGACCGGGCGTGGATCTTGTCGTCGACCAGGTGGTGCAGCTTCAGGATGTACATGTAGCCGACCGAGACCGGGTACGGGTACGGCTCGCCGGAGCGGCCGTCGAGCAGCGTGGCCTTGCCGTTCTGCTTGACCATGCGCTCGCCGTCGCGGTTCGGCTTGGTCGCCGCGAGCAGCCCGGTGAGCTCCTCTTCCTTGGCGCCGTCGAACACCGGGGTGGCGGTGTTCGTGCCGGGGTCGACGTCGTAGAGCTCCTCGTTGAGGTTCTTCGCCCAGTCGGGCTCGCCCTCGATCTTCCAGCCCTGCGACGCCAGCCAGCCCAGGTGAAGCTCCAGGACCTGGCCGATGTTCATACGACGCGGGACACCGTGGGTGTTCAGGATGATGTCGACGGGCGTGCCGTCCTCCATGAACGGCATGTCCTCGGCGGGGAGGATCTTGCCGATGACACCCTTGTTCCCGTGGCGGCCGGCGAGCTTGTCGCCCGGCTGGATCTTCCGCTTCTGGGCCACGTAGACGCGGACCAGTTCGTTGACGCCCGGGGGCAGCTCGTCGTCGTCCTCGCGCGAGAACACGCGGATGCCGATGACCTTGCCGGTCTCGCCGTGCGGCACCTTCAGCGAGGTGTCGCGGACCTCACGGGCCTTCTCGCCGAAGATCGCGCGGAGCAGGCGCTCCTCCGGGGTCAGCTCGGTCTCGCCCTTGGGCGTGACCTTGCCGACCAGGATGTCGCCGTCGCGGACCTCGGCACCGATGCGGATGATGCCGCGCTCGTCGAGGTCGGCGAGGACCTCCTCGGAGACGTTCGGGATGTCCCGGGTGATCTCCTCGGCGCCCAGCTTGGTGTCGCGGGCGTCGATCTCGTGCTCCTCGATGTGGATCGACGTGAGCACGTCGTCCTGCACCAGGCGCTCGGAGAGGATGATCGCGTCCTCGTAGTTGTGGCCCTCCCACGGCATGACCGCGACGAGCAGGTTCTTGCCGAGCGCCATCTCACCGTTCTCGGTGGACGGGCCGTCGGCGATGACCTGACCCTGCTCGACCCGGTCACCCTCGTTGACGATCGGGCGGTGGTTGAAGCAGGTGCCGTGGTTCGAGCGGCGGAACTTGTACAGTCCGTAGCTCTTCCGCGTGCCGTCGTCGTGCATGATCGTGATCAGGTCGGCCGAGAGCTCCTCGACCACACCGGCCTGCTCGGCGACGAGCACGTCACCGGCGTCCACCGCGGCACGCAGCTCCACGCCGGTACCGACCAGCGGGGCCGAGTTGCGCAGCAGCGGAACTGCCTGACGCTGCATGTTCGCGCCCATGAGCGCGCGGTTCGCGTCGTCGTGCTCGAGGAACGGGATCATCGCGGTCGCGACCGAGACCATCTGTCGCGGCGAGACGTCCATGTAGTCCACGTCGAGCGGGTCGATCAGCTCGACCTCGCCGCCCTTCTTACGGACCAGGACGCGGTCTTCGACGAAGGTGCCGTCGTCCGAGATCGGCGCGTTCGCCTGCGCCTTCACGTAACGGTCTTCCTCGTCCGCGGTGAGGTAGTCGACCTGGTCGGTGACGCGGCCCTCGACGACCTTGCGGTACGGGGTCTCGATGAAACCGAACGGGTTGACCCGCGCGTACGAGCAGAGCGAACCGATCAGGCCGATGTTCGGGCCTTCCGGCGTCTCGATCGGGCACATGCGGCCGTAGTGCGACGGGTGGACGTCACGGACCTCCATGCCGGCGCGCTCACGCGACAGACCACCCGGGCCGAGGGCGGACAGACGACGCTTGTGCGTCAGCCCCGACAGCGGGTTGTTCTGGTCCATGAACTGCGACAGCTGCGAAGTACCGAAGAACTCCTTGATCGCCGCCACGACGGGACGGATGTTGATCAGGGTCTGCGGCGTGATCGCCTCGACGTCCTGGGTGGTCATCCGCTCGCGGACGACGCGCTCCATCCGGGACAGACCCACGCGGATCTGGTTCTGGATGAGCTCGCCGACGGTGCGGAGACGACGGTTGCCGAAGTGGTCGATGTCGTCGGTCTCGACCGGGATGGTCTGGTCGCCGACGGTCGCCTTGTCCTCGCCCGCGTGCAGGCGGACCAGGTACTCGATCGTCGAGACGATGTCCTCTTCGGTCAGCGTCCCGGTGTCGTACGGCGTGGTCAGGCCGAGCTTCTTGTTCAGCTTGTACCGGCCGACCTTGGCCAGGTCGTAGCGCTTCGGCTTGAAGAACAGGTTCTCCAGCAGCGTCTGCGCGCTCTCCTTGGTGGGCGGTTCGCCCGGGCGCAGCTTGCGGTAGATGTCGAGCAGCGCCTCGTCGGTGCCGGCGGTGTGGTCCTTCTCGAGGGTGGCGAGCAGCGTCTCGGAGAAGGAGAAGCGCTCGCGGATCGCCTCGGTGGTCCAGCCGAGCGCCTTCAGCAGCACGGTGACCGGCTGGCGGCGCTTGCGGTCGATGCGGACGCCGACGGTGTCGCGCTTGTCGACGTCGAACTCGAGCCAGGCACCCCGGCTCGGGATGACGCGGACGTTGAAGACGTCCTTGTCCGTGGTCTTGTCGACGCTGGTGTCGAAGTACACACCCGGCGAACGGACCAGCTGGGACACGACGACACGCTCGGTGCCGTTGATGACGAAGGTGCCCTTGTCGGTCATCACCGGGAAGTCGCCCATGAAGACCGTCTGGCTCTTGATCTCGCCGGTGTTGTTGTTCACGAACTCGGCGGTCACGAACAGCGGGGCCGCGTACGTCATGTCCTTGTCCTTGCACTCCTCGACGGAGGCCTTGACCTCGTCGAAGCGCGGGTCGGAGAAGGACAGCGACATGGATCCGGAGAAGTCTTCGATCGGCGAGATCTCGTTGAGGACCTCTTCCAGGCCGCCGACCGGGTTTTCTTCACCTTCTTCGACGCGGCGTTCGAACCACGCCTCGTCGCCGGTGAACCATTCGAATGACCTGATCTGCACGTCGAGCAGGTTCGGGGTGCTGAGCGGCTCGCGAATCTTTGCGAAGGAGACCCGTTTGGGGGCTCCCGGGATTCCCGTGGACTCCGAGCGAGATACAGCCGAGGTGGTCGCAGCAGTGGCCTGGTTCGCGGGAGAGACTGCCAAGATGCGTCCTTCCGGGGACAATGAGCGGTGAGCAGCCGCGTCAGCAACAGCTGAAGCGGACTGTCAAGGGTGCCGTGTGCCCACTATCCTAACTACCGGCTCCGGGCAGCCTGAAAGAGGGCAGCGCAAAGAAGCAGTCTAGCCCGAACGTCGCGGTCTGTCCAGGGGGCGCTCCCGATGGGGCCCAGCCTGCATCGCAACGTCTTCAGGTATGCCTCTCCTGGCTTCCCCGGGCCGTCCCTCCCGCAAGGGCACCGCCGGTTCTCACCGTTGCCAGTAAGCGTGACCCCACAGGGGCTCTGAGTCAAGATGCCGCGCGGTGGTCCCGCCGGTTGGCGCAGCGTCGAAGTAGCTCCGCACAGGGTGCTTCACAGGACGATCATCCTGGTTACCGCCCGGTACCCGCAGGTGACGGCACCGGGGCGCCGACCTGCGTTTAGCGGGCTAAACGCGATCCGGACGGCGGGGCGCCCTGGAGAGTCACCGGGTCGGGGCGGGGGCGTTCGGGGTGGTTCGGGGCTTGTGGCGGCTGTGACCGGTGAGTCGGCTGGGGTGGCGCACAGGGAGGCCCTCAGATCGCGATTAGGGGGCTAAAGTCGATCCGGCCGCCGCTGCGAGACTGGAGGCATGAACGAGCAGGGGCCCGAGTCCGACGCGCCGCCGATGCCCGCGGCTGTTCTGCCCACCGAGGCCGAGCTGCGGGTCGCCGCGGAGCAGAGCACCGTCCTGAAGGACCTTCGCCGCTACGTCGCCGCTTTGGGCAAGCCTGACGAACCGGACAACGCGCTGATCCCCCGCTGGGCCGAGGCTTGCGGGCTGGTCCGTGTCGTCGACGGAGCGCACGTAGCCGTCGAGGAAAACGCGAACCTCCTCGACAGCCCTGTCGAGCTCTGGGAGCGGGCGTATCTGACGATCGGCGAAACCGGTCGTGTCTTCGCCCTTGAGGACGACGACTTGCCTCCGGGTTTCGACCTGATGCTTCCCCGGCTGGTCTCGACGATCGCTTTCACGCTCTACGGATCGGGTCCGACCCCGGTTCCCGTCGACCTCCTCCCCGAGGTCTTGACGGCGATGCTCGGCCTCGAGCGCAGCGAGTCGACGCGTCACGCGGTGGCGGTCACGCTGGACCTCCTGGAACGGCTCGGCGCCCTCCATCAGGGCGTCGCGGATCCGGCCGAACTCGCGTCGGTCACCAAGGTCACGGGCGATCCCAGCCCGTCGCCGGCGATGATCTGGCTCACCCCGATCGCCGTGTGGGCGATCAACCGGGAACTCCGCGCGGCCGGAGTGAACGCGCCGGTCGTCGGTGAATCCGCGGACGAAAGTCTCGACAGCCTGTGTTCGGGCCTCGTCGGCACCGCGGCGGCGATCATGGACGCCGAACTGAAGGCCTGGGCCCGGCGCCGATCGCCCTCCGCCACGATCGAGGAAGCGAGTGAGTTCCTCCGGACCACGAAGCGTCCCGAGGGGCGGCTGTTCGCCCTGGTCGTGCTCGGGGCCACCGGCGAGCCCGGTGTCGAAGCCGCTGCCGAAGTCCGCGCCGAGGGCGGCGTGCCCGGCGCGGTCGCCGCGATGTGGCTGTCCGAGCAGGGAGCGGTCCGGCGCGAAACGATCACCCGCGACGAAGTCGCCGTCGGGATGACCGACCACTTCGCGGCCATGCACGTGCTCGGCTCGTTCGTCCATCAGCTCGCCGACCTGGAGGACGGCTTCGACGTGGTCGATCTGCTGACGTCCTCCGGTCACCCGGCCACCCGCGAACTCCTGGACGTGGTCGGCGCGAAGCATCCGGACCGGGCGATGGCCAAGAAGGCACGGACCGCGAGCTTCAAGCTCCGGTCGAGCGGCCGCTGAGCTCCTGGCCAAGGCCCCGGCGCTTCGCGTTTAGCCCGCTAAACGCAGGTCGGCGGGGTGGGAAGCCGTGAAGGCCTCCTTGAGGGCCTCTGTGTC
>NZ_JBHXJK010000019.1:75039-97334 GCF_042723255.1 Amycolatopsis thailandensis | reverse complement strand
GGCCGGGATCATCCGGCCCGCGCCACCGCCGCGCGGAAATGCGCGCACTGGGTGACATCGTCGTGCTCGCACCCGAGGGCGCAGTCGATGATCGCGAGCGAGGCCTGCGCGGCCGCGATACGTCGCGTGAGTTCCTCCTTGTGACGCCTGAGAACCGCGTCCCGCGCTTCGGGCTTCTGGAACATCTCGCGGATGCCGTCGAGGGTGAGACCCGCTTCCTTCGCGCGCAGGATGACCGAGACTCGGTACAGGTCGGCATCGTCGTACCGCCTCCGGTCGCCTGATCGCGCCGGCTTGAGGAGGCCGACGGACTCCCAATGGCGCAAGACGTGCGTCGCCAGGCCGAAGCGCTCCGCGACCTCGCCGACGCTCAAGGTGCTTGACTTCATGTCGTCATTAAGTCGGACGATCCCCGGTATGTCCATGTTGCAGCGGCTCGACGCCGCCGATGCCCTGCCGGGGGCCGCCGAATTGCGGGCCCGGACCTACGAACTGCTCCGGCTCGGGCCCGGTTCCGCCGTGATCGACGTCGGCTGCGGAGCGGGGCTGGCCGTGTCCGAGTTGTCGGCGCGGGGATTTCGCGCGGTCGGCGTCGATGTCTCGCCCGAGATGGTCGAAGAGGCCCGGCGGCGTTCGCCCGAGGCGGATTTCCTGGCCGGAGACGCCTGCGCGCTACCGGTGGACGGCGGGTTCGCAGGCTACCGGGCGGACAAGGTGTTCCATGAACTGGCGGAGCCGGAGCGCGCTCTCGCGGAAGCGCGCCGGGTGCTGCTCCCGGGCGGGCGGATCGTGCTGTCCGGGCATGACTGGGACGGTCTGGTCATCGATTCCTCTTATCCGGCCCTGACGCGGGAGATCGTGCGGGCTCGTGCCTCGGAGATCACCGCGCCCCGGATCGCGCGGGGTTTTCGGCGACTACTTGCCGGAAACGGGTTTCGCGAGGTTTCGGTGGAGGGGGTCGTCGGGTTCTTCGAGGGGGATTCGTTCGTTCGCGGGTTGGTGGAGGCGGCCGTGCGTTTGGGGGCGATTTCCTTTGCTGAGGGGGAAATATGGCTTTCTGAACAACTTGATGATGAATATTATGTTGCTGTGCCCCAGTTTTTGGCATCGGGCACGGCTTGAGGGGATCTGGCGGCGACTTGCCGTCGGAAATTGTCGGTGGTCGGTTGTACGGTTCTCGGCGTGGACACAAACACAGCCTTTTTGGCTTCCCTCAAGGAAAATGTCGATCCTCGTACGCTGGGTGACGAGGAATGCGTGGCGCTCGCGCAGGCGGTGTCAGCGGATATCGCGCGGCTGGAGGCGGTCCGGTTCCGCGCGATCGCGCAGCTGGCCCGTCATCGTGACGGCGCTTCCAGTGTCGTGCAGGAGGTGGCGTTCGCCTTGTCTCTTGTAGACGGTCATGCCGGTGCGCTGGTCTCTTCCGCGAAGGCGCTGACCACCCGATTGCCCCGGACACTGGGGTTGATGGACCGGGGCCTGCTCAGCGGTGCCGGGGCGATGAAGGTCGCCGCCGCGACCGCGTGGCTGTCGGACGACAACGCCCTGGCGGCGGATGCCCTGCTGGAAGACCGATTGGCGGGGAAGAACACGGCTCAGATCCGGCGGGCGGTCAATCGCGTCGCGACGACGGTCGATCCGGAGGGTGCGTCCCGGCGTGCCGAGCACAACCGTGCGGGTCGCCGGCTGCGGATGCGCCACGGCGGGACGGGGGTCGCCTCGATCGAGATCGAGGACGGCCCGGTCGAGAAGGTGGCCGCCGCCTACACCCGGATCGACCGCGGGGCACGTGCCCTCAAGGCCGGCGGTGAGACCCGAACCTTGGATCAGTTGCGTGCCGATGTCGCCCTGGACCTCCTGTTGAGTGGCCAAGGCGGCGCTGGTGAGCGGTCGGAGGTGTTCCTCTACATGGACCTGGCGACCTATCTCGGCCTCAACGAGGATCCGGGGGAGTTGGCGGGACACGGCTCCATCCCGGCGCCGTTGGCGCGGAAGATCGCGTCGAGCGCGGACACCGTGCTGCGGCGGATCATCACGGATCCGTTGTCGGGGCAGGTGCTGGACCTCGGCCGGGACCGATATCGGCCGACAGCGGGCGTGGACGAGTTCGTACGGGTGCGGGATCGTGAGTGCCGAAGACCCGGCTGCCAACGTCCTGCCCAGGCCTGCGATCTGGACCACTCGGTGCCGTGGCAATTCGGCGGCCATACCGACGTCGCCGACCTGATCGATCTCTGCCGCCGCGACCACCGGCTCAAAGACGAACCCGGCTGGACCTACAGCCTCGCCCCTGACGGCACCCTCACGATCACCACCCCGACGGGCCAGAGTTACGACAGCACGATCCCGTCACTCCACGAGCCCCGCTCGACAGCGCCCCCGGCCGAAGAACCGCCACAGTTCTGACGGCCGCTACCGCGAAGAAACGACCACGAGCGCGTGGCTCATCACGGGCGAGTGCCGAGCACCGACATGCCGAGCACCAGTTCGTTGGCCGGATCGCAGCCGAGAAGGTCCTCGACCAGTTCGTCGCGCAGCGCCGCGGTGAACGTGACGTTCAGCCCGAGCGCCGTCGCCAGCAGGTAGACGGTCTGGCTCAGGTGTCCGACGTCCATCAGCAGCACCCGATAAGTCCGGCTCACCGGATACTTCCACTGGTTCCGTTCGATGACGCTCGTGTAGATCAGCAGCGCGCCGGCGTTCCCGGTCCAGTGCTGATCGCCGGCGAGCGCGATCAGTTCGTCGTCGTCGATCTTGCCGTCCAGGGGCGTGAGTCCGTGCCGGAAGCCGTCGTAGTGGTAGATCCCCCGATCCAGGCCTTCGACGTTCCTCGCGTAGACGTACACCTCTGTCGGATGCCTCGCCCCGCCCGACGGGCTCGTCTTGAAGACGTTCCCGGTGGTGGGGATGTCGTGATGCGTTTCCGGCCTCGTCGGCCGGGCCACCGTGAGAAGCGTGCTCAAATCGCGCAACCGCAGGGGTTCTTCGCCGAACTCGCGGACACTTCTGCGCTTGTTCAGCGCGTCGCCGAGCCCGATCGCGTTCAGTGGCTCCGGTGACGGTTCGGGGAGTGCTATCGAGTCGTACTCGCCCGAAGGCCTCACCGGAGAAGGCGGAGGGCTGGCCTTCGCCTTCTCCAGCAAGGTTTTAGCGGTCATTTCGCTGGTCGTGAACTCGGTCTCACGCAAGGATCGGGTGCCGAAGTGAAACGCCCGCGCGGACGTTCCCCAAGGACCCCAATCCCGAAGGATCTCTTCTTCCCGATGGTGCCGGGAAGAATCTTTGACCACCAGCACGTCGTACCGGATCATCGCTCGCGCGATACGGACGAGTCTTTCCCCGGTTTCGGGATTTTCGTCCGCTTCACGGATCGATTCCGGTTCTCGCCAAGAACTGAACCATCGCAGGACACGTTCGGTTCCTTCGGCGAGTTTGAGCTGGCGATGTCCGAGGTGATCGTCCCAGACGACGTCACCCTCGGACCAATAGAGCGTTCCGCAAGAGGAAACCCTTACCAGCATAGAAAGTCTTGCGCCCCAGTCCCCAGTAATACTTTCCGAATACTTCAGGTCATTCAGTGTCGCGAACGGAAAGGAGGCCCGCCGTTCGGCGGCGGCTCGAACCCGCCCCAGGTGCTCTGCGCCTTGTACTCCGCTTCAAGCTCGTACAAGAACTCGTCGTCGTCATCATCGTGCATGTCGCCGATCCTCTCCGTGAGCGGTTACTCCGGTCAAGCGAATATACCTACGCCATAAGAGTACCGGAGCGAAACGGAGAATTACGCCGAGTAATCGTTCAGGTGCTGTTTGAGTTCGCGAACGTCAGGCGACTCCGAGATGCCGAGATCGGTGTATAAGCGCAAAGCGAACCGGCGATGACGTTCCGCATTCACGTGCTCACCGAGAATGTCGAAAGCGGATGCCAACTCCTTGTGGGCGATGGGCAGCATGCTGCGATTACCGGTCGATTCGAGCACTTCCATCGCGGTCCTGAACTGGGTGACCGCGAGTTCGCCATCGCCGAGTGCACGCGAATTGATACCGAGAGCGAGAAGGCATTCCGCTTCGAGATCGGGCGATTCGTTCTCGTGGGCCAGTCTCAGCGCTTGGTCGAGTTCCGCGGCGGCTTCCGCATTGCGCTGGTTCTCGGTGTGGATCAGCCCGATCCGGTGCCTTGCGCGGGCTTCGATGAGCACGCTGCCGTGGGCATGGGCGGTCTCGCGGACCCAGCCGAGGTGTTCGATAGCCTGGTCGGACTCGCCCTTGAGCCAGTGGGTGACACCCGAATTGCCCCTGGCCCGGCATTGCATCCGTACGTCGCCGGTGGTCGAGGCCAGCTCGAACACCTCGTTGAACAGCCGGTTCGCCTCGGTGAACTCGTTGAGCCGCCACAGGGTCAGCGCGTACATGTGCAGGGCCTGGTATTCGAGGACCACGTTCCCCGTGACCCGCGCGGCGGACAGGGCGAGGGTCTCAAGTTCCCTGGCCTGGCGGTAGTAGCCGCGGTTGTCGAAGTAGCGCCAGACCGCCGAGCAGAAGAGCACCAGGTCCGAGTAGTGCTGGTGGTTGTTCATCGCGACGGCCACCGGCAGGACGTTCTGCCATTGGGCGTCCATCCAGTGCGCGGCCTGGTCGTAGTCGGCGAAGGACTGCCCGAACTCGCTCTTCGGCACCTCGAGGCCGCCCGGTTCTTCCTCGGAGTCCGGGTCGATGAAGTCCATCGCGGCCGCGACGGTGCTGCGGTAGTAGTCGAAGAGCCGCCGCATCATCGCTTCGCGCTGGTGCTCGGGCTCCTCGGCGAGCAGGAGTTCGCGACCGTAGCTGCGGAGGAGGTCGTGCATCTCGTACCGGTCCATCGTCGGCTGCCGCAGCAGGTTCACGTCGACGAGGCGTTCGGCCAGGCGGCGTGCCTCGCCGAGGTCCACTTCGGCCAGCGCCGCTGTCGAGTGGAGGTCGAACGCGGCACCGGGATGGTGGCTCAACCGGCGGAACACCAGGCGCTCGGTCTCGGACAAGTTCAGATAGGACACTCGGAAGGCGCCCGCGACGTCGCGTTCCCCCGCGGTGAGCTCGCCGAATCTGTTCCGCTCGTCGCGCAACTGCCGGGCGACGAAGTCGAGCGTCCAGGACGCCCGCGCCCGCAGCCTGCTCGCCGTGACGGCCAGCGCGAGCGGGAGATCGCCGCACAGGCTCGCGACCTGGTCGGCCGCGTCGGGGGATTCCCGCCTCAGCCGGGAGGTCCCGACGATCCGGCCGAGCAGGTCCACCGCGTCCGCCCGGCTGAACGGTTCCAGGGAGAGCAGTTCCGCGCCGTCGAGGTCCACGAGCCGGGTCCGGCTGGTGATCAGCACGCAGCAACTCGCCGAACCGGGCAACAGCGGCCTCACCTGCGCCGCCCCGATGGCGTTGTCCAGCACCACGAGCACGCGTTTGCCGGCGAGGCAGCTGCGGAACAACGCAGCGCGCTGGCCGGTCCCGGCGGGGATGTCCGAACCCTGGATGCCGAGTGACCGCAGCAGCGCTTCGAGCGCGGCCCCGGGGTCGACGGGGTCACCGGCAGGCGAGAACCCCTCGAGGTTCACGAAAAGCTGCCCGTCGGGGAACAGTGGGGCGAGGCGGTGCGCGGAGTGGACCGCCAGCGCTGTCTTGCCGACACCGGGCATCCCGTCGATCGCGATCAGCCGGGGCCCGGTCGAGGAGTCGTCCTGGCCGATTTCGAGGACGGTCCGCAGCTCCGCGGCACGGCCGCCGAACGCCGGGAGGTCCGCGGGAAGCTGCGCGGGGCGAGGGAAGAGGGACTTCTGCGCGTCCGCGTCCTCGCGCCGCCCACCGGTGTCCATCCCGGCCCGGAGCCCGCCGACGCCGTACCGGACGAGGGCGTCGTCCTGCATCAGCTCGGCGTCGGTGCGCAGGATCTGCTGGTGGAGCGCGCTCAGCTCGGCACTCGGGTCGACCCCCAGCTCGTCCGCTAGCGCGATCCTGGTCCGGTCGAACGTCCTGAGCGCGTCGGCACCGCGGCCCGCCCGGTAGAGCGCCAGCATGGTGAGGACCTGGAGGGTCTCGCGGGTGGGATGCCAGGCGGCCAGGTCGAAGGCCTCCCGTGCGGCCGCCTCGGTCTCGCCGAGCCTGAGCCTGGCGCCGATCAGGAGCTCGGAGGCGGCGAGGCGTTCTTCGTCGAGTCTCCGCGCCGTCTGCTCGATGGCGTCGCCTTCGAGACCGTCGAAGGCCGGGCCGCGCCAGAGCGCGAGCGCGTCCGCGAGCTTGGCGGCGGCCTGGGAGATCAGCCCGGCCGCCAGGAACTCGGCGCCCTGGTTGTAGTCCGCTTCGAAGCGGACCGAGTCGACCGAGGCGCTGCTCGTGACTACCCGGTAGGCCGAGCCGGTGGTGACCACGGCGGACCGGGCCACGCCGAGGTCGTGCCGCAGCCGCGCGATCGCGTTGCTGACCTGGCGGACAGCGGTCTTCGGCGGCCTGTCCGGCCACATCGTGCCGATCAGGTACGACACCGGGACAAGCCTGCCCGCGTTGATCAGCAGGGAGGCGAGGAGGCGCTGTTCACGCCGCCCGCCCAGCCGGACGGGTACGCCGTCGACCTCGGCTTCGAGCGGGCCGAGAACGGAAAAGCTGAGCTGGGATCGCTGGCCGGGATGTTTCGAATCGCCGGGGGTTCGGGCAGATTCCGCCGATTCGGGTAAACGTTCAGCGGTCATATGCGACTATGTCGTCCGAGACCGTGAGCGTGCTCACGCACTACCTCCAGTCCGTTCGCCAGCTGACCGGCACCCTAGCCCACCGCCTCGGCCTCCAGCCAGATCGGCGCGGGGTACGCCATGCGGCATTCGGCCTAACGGGCGGGCGCGCGCCTGCCTTCGAACCGGTCCGATTCTACGCCCGGCCGCCCCTGAACTGCGCGGATGCCCGGCGGTGACGAGCCGATGTAAATCCGATGCAGGGCCTTGGAAAGCTGAAGACATCAGCTGACGGGCACGGCGCGACGGGGCAGCGCGCCGAACCGTGTGTAGGGGCTCCGCGGCGGTTGGCCTTCGTACTGGGGGTGGCCAACCGCCCTGGTAGCCCCTTTTTTCCGTCACAGGTTGCTCCCGGCAAAGCGCGGCACACTGGACCAAAGAGGAGTGTGCCGTCATGAGTGCTCTTGGCGATCTGCTGGGCGTCCTGCTCACCCTGTTCCTGATCGTGCTCGTCGTCCGGATGGTGCTGGACTGGGCCGTCAACCTCGCCACCAGGCTGCCTTCCTGGGCTTTCCGGGTGCGCGACCTCGCCCACCGGGTGACCGAACCGGTGCTGGCGCCGGTCCGCCGCGTGGTCCGCCCGGTGCGGGCCGGTGGGGTGGCGTTCGATCTCGCCTTCACGCTCGTGTTCCTCGCGGTGGTGCTCCTCCAGTCTCTCGCGTTCAGTCTCTGACCAGGTGTGATCCGCCGCTGTTGCGGGTATCAGGCGCGTGAGGAGAGGAGTGTGCCCATGCGTCCGGTCTGGAGCGGTTCGCTTTCACTCGGCCTGGTGACGGTGCCGGTCCGGCTGTACAGCGCGGTCGAGGACCACACGGTGCACTTCCGCCAGTTCCAGCGCGGCACCGAGGACCGCATCCGGTACCGGCGGGTGAACGAGCGCACCGGCAAGGAAGTCGACTTCGACGACATCGTCAAGGGTTACGAGCTCGACAGCGGCGAGTACGTCGTCGTCGAGCCCGGCGAACTCGACGAGATCGCGCCCGGCAGGTCGAAGTCTCTCGACATCGAGAGCTTTGTCGAGCTGGACGCCATCGACCCGGCGTTCTTCGACAAGACGTACTGGCTGGCGCCCGCGAAAGACGAGTTCGAGCGTCCGTACGCGCTGCTGCTCGAAGCGATGCGTTCGTCGGGCAAGGCCGGGATCGCGAAATTCGTCATGCGCGGCCGCGAGTACCTGGCGCTGGTCCGTTCGGGCGACGGCGTCATGGTGCTCAACACCCTGCATTTCGCCGCCGACCTGCGGGATCCCGCCGAGGAGCTGCCGGATCTGCCGGGCAAGGCCAAAGCACGCGGCAAGGAACTCGACATGGCCGTCAACCTGATCGACGCCATGAGCGACGACTGGCGGCCCGAGGAGTACCACGACACCTACACCGACCGGGTCCGGAAGCTGATCAAGGCCAAGAAGAAGGGCGAGACCATCACGCCCGCCACCGAGGTCGGCGAGCCGACGAAGGTCGTCGACCTGTTCGAGGCGCTTTCGAAGAGCGTCGAGAGCGGGAGGACCAAGAAGAAGTCCGGGGCGAAGAAGCCTCCGCAGAAGAAGCCGTCAAAGAAGAACGACCTGTCCTCGTTGTCGAAGGCGGAGCTGGAGAAGCTCGCGCGGGAACGGGACATCAAGGGGCGTTCGAAGATGACGCGCGCCGGGCTGGAGAAGGCGCTCAAGGCCTCCTGAGTTCGTCCGCGATGGCCTCGATCAGCAGCCGGACGTCCTCTGCCGCCGTCGCGTGCAGCCCTTCGGAGACGATCAGCACGTCGGACGTCGTGGCGGAGACCGCGGAATGCCCGCTCTGCCGGTTCGTCCACCGCCGCGCGTGGGCTTGCCCGTGCTCGTCGGCGAAGATCACCTCGCCCGGGTTCGGATGCTCGACCGTGCCCGCGAAGGTCACGTACTTCTCGTCGCCGCGCGCGTGACGGACTTCCAGCGAACCGCTGATCTTCGCGACGTCGAGCACCGCGATCGGGATGGCGTAGGCGACCGAGACCGCGTTGCAGAGGTCGATCACCGGATGGATCCGGGGGAGCGAGCCCTCTTTCCGGAGGCGGCGCAGCAGCGATTCCGACGCGCAGCGGTACTGCGTGGGTTTCAGGCCCATCTTGGCGAACGCCCGGCGCCAGGCCTGGATCTCGGGGAACTCCGATTCCGGGCCGTCCGCGAGCCGTCGTGTCGCCCGCGCGATGAACTTCTCGATGTCCACCGGCATTTCGGGAGAGATGCCGGCGGTCTCGAAGGTGCCGACGGCGAGGGTGGGGTGCTCGGCGCGGACGTCGGGGTGGTGCTGGAGTCGCATGGGAGCCCTGTCTACTGGGTGGTGAACGCGAGTTTGGCGCCGAGCGCGGCGAAGGAGCCGGCGAAGACACGCCGAGTCCAGGCGAGTACACGCGGCCGGGAAAGGACGTGGTGGCGCACGCCGGCGGCGAGGACGCCGTACACGCTGAACACCACGAAGGTCGCCAGCATGAACACTCCGCTGAGCAGCAGCATCCGCGGGACGGAGCCGGGCTCGCCGGCCGGGACGAACTGGGGCAGGAAAGCGAAGAAGAACAGCGTCAGCTTCGGGTTCAGGACGTTGATCAGCACACCGGAGGTGATCGTCCGCAGCGCCGAAGCCGGTTCGGGATCGCCCTCGACGACGATCGCTTCGCGGTCCCTCAACGTCGCCCACGCCATGTAGAGCAGGTAGGCGACGCCGAGGTACTTGATGATTTCGAACGCCACCGCGCTCGCGTGCAGCAGTGCCGCGAGGCCGGTGACCGCGGCCACCATGTGGGGGACGATCCCGAGGGTGCAGGCGATCGCGGCGATGATGCTCGCGCGCCTGCCGCGGGCCAGCCCGGCGGAGAGGGTATAGACCACCCCGGTGCCGGGTGTGGCGACCACGATCAGCGTGGTTATCAGGAAGGCGATGCTCACGCCGCCCACTCTGCGCGCTGTTTGGCCCGATGGACAGGACCAAAGTCGATTCACTCCACTGGACCAAAGGCTTGATCGAGGCGGCCGGAGTCCGTCACCGGATGGAGTGGCATGATGCACGCTCGCACGTCGACGAGGAAGGCCTTGGTTTGAGCGCGCGCACTTCCCAGGTGGACGACCTCCGGCTGGTGGCACAACCGAACGCGGTGTTGTGCTCCGAGCTCTTCGTCCGTCTCATCTTGTCGGATTGGTCCTTGCGGCCGTTGCTCGATCAGGCGAAGACCGCCGCCGCCAGATTGGTGGGCACGCTGGTCGACGCGGCCGATCCGAAGGAGCCGCCGTTCCTGACGCTGAGATTGCGCCTCCGGTCGGACGTGCTGGTCATCGAGGTCGACCACGAGCTGGACGGACTCCCCGTGCCGACCCCCGCGCCGGGCGAGCGGACCGGGGTGGCGCCGAGCGCGACCGGCGGCGTGACCCTCTGGTGCGAGCTGCCGCTGCCCGGCGGCCTGTCCGCCGGGCAGGTCCGGCTGCCGCGGCGGGGCGATCGCCGCACCCTGGTGGACGAGCCGGTCTCCGGTGATCCCGTCGGCGCGGATCCCGAGGTCCTGGAACGGCTTCTGACCCGGCTGAGCGGCTGGTCCGGCTGATCTTCGTGAAAGGATCCGGTGATGGCCACGAAGCGCGTCACCACACCGATCCTGGAGATCGAGTACGAAAACGCCGGTGAGGCGGGCGCGCCGCCGGTGATCCTGCTCCACGGGTTCCCGTACGACGTGCGGGCCTACGACGAGGTCGCCCCGGTCGTCGCTGCCGGTGGCGCCTCGGTGTACGTCCCGTATCTCCGCGGGTTCGGCGGGACGCGGTTCCTCGACGACGCCACGCCCCGGTCCGGGCAGCAGGCCGCGCTCGCACAGGATCTTCTCGACTTCATGGACGCGCTGGGGCTGGAGAAAGCCGTCGTCGCCGGATACGACTGGGGCGGCCGCGCGGCGTGCATCGCGGCCGCGCTCCGGCCCGGGCGCGTGCGCGGGCTGGTCTCGGTGGACGGCTACAACGTCCAGAACCTCGCCTACGCCGGCGAACCCGCGCCACCCGAATGGGAACGCACCTACTGGTATCAGTATTACTTCCACTCCGAACGTGGCCGCCGTGGGCTGACGGAGAATCGTGAAGAGCTGTGCGCCCTGCTGTGGCGCACCTGGTCGCCGACCTGGGCGGGCGCCGACGCGGCGTTCCCGGCCAGCGCCCCCAGTCTCCACAACCCGGACTTCGTCGACGTCGTCATTCACTCGTACCGGCACCGCTTCGGCCTGGCGGAAGGGGATCCGCGGTACCAGGCGCTCGAAGACCTGATCGCGGAGGAACCGCCCATCACGGTGCCGACGATCGTGCTCGAAAGCGGGGACGACGGTGTCGGCGGGCCCAGTGCCGAAGGAGACCGCGAGTACTTCACCGGGTCGTACGACCATCGGGTTCTGTCGGGGGTCGGGCATAACGTTCCCCAGGAGGCCCCTGAAGCGTTCGCCGCGGCGGTGGCTTCGCTGCTTCGGTGAAGAGCCCTTCCGACGAAAGGACCGTCCGTGACCGACACCCCGCCCGCGCCCCCGGTACCACCGGGGACGTTCCTGCTCGAACTCGTCCCGGTGCCGGTCAGCGACATCGACCGGGCGAAGGAGTTCTACACCGAGCGGCTCGGGTTCCACGTCGACGTCGACGTCCGGCCCGCCGACGGGGTCCGGATCGTCCAGCTCACCCCGCCCGGTTCCGCCTGCTCGATCACCTTGGCCACCGGGATCGCGACGCTCGACATGCCGGTCGGGACCCTGCGCGGGCTTCATCTGGTGGTCGCGGACATCGAGGAGGCCAGGGCCGCGCTCATCGCGAGGGGCGCCGAAGTCGGGCCGGTCGAGGACATGGGTGGCGTCTTCTACGCGGCTTTCAGCGATCCGGACGGCAACACCTGGACGCTCCAGCACATGCCCTGGCGCGTGGGGTGAGGGCGATCACCCGTCCGTGCGCGTGACGAATCCCGATCTTCGCTTGTCCTTCCTGCGTCGGCGCACGATCCGGGCGCCACGGACGGAGGAGGACCCGATGTCGTTGGGCGACAAGATCAGCAACAAGGCCGAAGAGCTCGGCGGTAAGGCCAAGGAGGCCGCCGGTGACGCCACCGGCAACGAGGAGCTGCGCGCGGAAGGCCAGACGGACCAGGCGAAGGCCGGTCTCAAGGGTGCCGTCGAGAACGTGAAGGACGCCGTCGGCGACGCGGCGGACAAGATCCGCGACACCTTCAAGAAGTAGCGGTTGTTCCGGGCCGGGGCAGCGGTTTCCGTGCCCCGGCCCGTTCTTCAGCCGTGCAGGAGCACCGGCAGGCTGGTGAGCCTCGTGCCCTGGATACCGCCGAGGAACGCCTGCCGGAGTCCGGCGTAAGGCACGGCGAGCCGGGCACCGGGGAAGTCCGTGCGCAGAACCGTCGCCACCGCCCGGAGTTCGAGCTGCGCGAGCTGGGCGCCGACGCAGAAGTGCGGGCCCGCGCCGAAGGCCAGATCCGGTCCGGGCCGCCGGTCGGGATCGGTGTTGATGCCCTGGATGTCGACGAGCACGGGAGCCCGGGCGGGGAGCCTGGTGCCGGCGAGGTCGAGCTCGACGGTGGTGAACCGCCAGAGCGTGAACGGCGCGGGCGGATGGTCCCGCAGGGTCTCGCGGACGAGGTCGTCCTCGGATGCCTTGTCCCCGTCGAGAAGCCGCGAGATCAGGAAGCCGATCGAGGCGTCGGTGGTCAGCTGCCCGGCGAAGATCAACGCGAACAGGTGATACCTCAGGTCGTCTTCGGTCGTCCCTGGTGGGACACGGTCGCGTAGTTCCGCCGCGAGCCCGTGCCGGTCCGGCGTCAGCCCCGCCGCCGCGAGGCCCGCGATCGCGCCGATGGCCTCGCCTTGCGCGCCCGGTTCCGGACTGGACATGCGGCGGCAGGCGTCCACGGCGGCGTCGAGCAGGTCGAGCGGGATGCCGAGCAGATCGAGCAGGACCATCAGCGGGAACCGGGTCGAAAACCCGTCCATCAGGTCGACGGGTTCCTCGCCCAGGCCGGCGAGCAGTTCGTGGGCGATCTCGTGGATCCGGCCGGACTGCGCCTGAATCCGTTTGGCGCTCAGCAGCGGGGCGTGCGCGCGCCTCAGTCTCGCGTGGCCGGGGCCGTCCAGCGTGGTCAAGGACGGTTGTTCCGCCGCGGTCTGTTCGAGCCCGGCGCGGTCCCAGTCTTCCGGGGCCAGCGCGGGGTCTTTGGCGATGCGGGGGTCGGAGAGGACTTCGCGGGCCAGTTCCTCCTCGGTCACGATCCACGCGCTTCCGCCCGCCGGGGCGGCCACTTCGACGAGAGGGCCGGCGGCCCGCAGCGCCGGGCGGACAGGGTCGGGCTCGGTGATGCCGCGGGTCGTCGCGGCGAAGGGATCGGGGAGCACAACAACTCCTTCACTGTGAAGTATCTTCATCATGAAGGTATATTTGCGGCCGGTAGGTTGTCAAAGCACGGATCCGAGGAGGGGTGATGGAGGACGATGTCGCGGCGCGGAGCGCGTCGCTGCTGGACGGCCTCCGCGGCTTCGGGGCGAACTACACCGAGTTCACCCGGCGTTTCGCGAACTGGCTCG
Organism: Amycolatopsis thailandensis; assembly: GCF_042723255.1. Classification (NCBI taxonomy): domain Bacteria; kingdom Bacillati; phylum Actinomycetota; class Actinomycetes; order Pseudonocardiales; family Pseudonocardiaceae; genus Amycolatopsis; species Amycolatopsis thailandensis. The sequence goes on along the minus strand of NZ_JBHXJK010000019.1, from coordinate 84,019 downwards.
GCCTGCACGCCACCGACGCCGCCGCACTCGTGGAGATCCTGTACGCCGAAGACACCGGCGCGCCGCTTTCCCCGGCCCGGCTCGGCGAACGCGTCGCGCTGACCTCCGGCGCGACCACGAACCTGCTGAACCGGCTGGAGAGCCTCGGTTACGTGGTGCGGACCCGGGAGAGCGCCGACCGGCGGAAGGTGACCCTGCGCAGCGGCCCCGACATCCAAGGGCCCGCGCGGGAGTTCTTCGGGCCGTTCAGCGCGGGGCTCACGGCGCTGGTCGCCGAGTACCCGGCGGAAGAGATCGAGCGGTTCGAGGCCTTTCTGCGTCATCTGAGGTCCACAATGGACAACGTGCTCGAAGATCAGGGGTAGGCCGCCCCGCCCCCGTTCGGGTGTTCTCGCCTTTCCGACCAGTCCGCGGCGCCCTCGGCGTCGAATCCCTCCCAGACGCCTCGGAACCGCGTAGCCGGGCGTCGGGTGAGGTGGAGGCAGCTTGATGGTCGAGGGTGTGCGGACGAGTCCGCGCGGAAGCGGCGGCGCCGGAACGGAGCCCGCCGAGGCGAGCCTGATGCAACGCGTCGCGGCCGGGGACGAGCAGGCGTTCGCCGACCTGTACGACGTCGTGGCGGGACCGGTGTGGGGCGTGGTGAACAGGGTCGTCCGCAACGGCACGTTCGCCGAGGAGGTGACCCAGGAAGTCCTGGTGGAGGTGTGGCGGACGGCGGCGCGGTTCAAACCGGGCAAGGGGAGCACGCTGGCGTGGGTGCTCACCATCGCGCACCGGCGGGCCGTGGACCGGGTGCGTTCGCATCAGGCCGCGCTCGACCGGGACGACCGTGCGGGCAGGCTCGACTTCCGGCGCCCGTTCGACGAGGTCGCCGAATCGACCATCACCAACCTGGAGCAGCAACGGGTGCGCCAGTGCCTGTCCGCGCTCACCGACCTGCAACGGGAATCGGTGGTACTGGCCTATTACAACGGTTACACCTATCCGGAGGTCGCGGAAGTGCTCAAGACCGCGCCCGGCACGGTGAAGACCCGCATCCGCGACGGCCTGATCCGGTTGCGTGACTGCTTGGGGGTGGGGCAATGACCGCGGAACTGCACATACTGACCGGGGCTTACGCCGTGAACGCCGTCCCGGAGGAGGAGGCCGAGGCGTTCAAGAGGCATCTGCGCGGCTGCCCCGCGTGCGCCCAGGAGGTCCGGGAGTTCCAGGAGACCGCGGCGCGCCTGGGGTCGGCGCTCGCCGCTGTTCCACCGCCGAGACTGCGGAACGCGACGCTCGCGCAGGTCGCCCGGACCCGCCAGTGGCCGCCTCTGGTCGCGGCCGTCCGTCGGCCCCGGGCGGCGAAGAAACCACCGATCCGGGTAGCGCTGTGGGGAGCCGCCGCGGCCGCCGCCGGGGCGCTGGTGTTCGGCCTGGTCACCACGAACACCGAGCCGGGGACCGACCCCGCCCAGCGGCAACTCGCCTCGGTGAACTCGGTGCTCACCGCGCCCGACGCCTCGACGGCCAAGGGCGCCGAACCCGGGACGGCGACGGTCGTGACCTCGCGGAGCCAGGGCAAGATCGTCGTGCTGGCCGGTGATCTTCCGCCACTGGCGCCCGGCAAGGCGTATCAGGTCTGGTTCATCGGGAAGAGCGGCGTGCATTCCGCCGGGATGCTGGCCGACGACGGTCCACATCGGACTCGACCGGTCCTCGCGGATCTGCCGGGCGGGATCGACCGCGTCGGCATCACCGCGGAACCCGCCGGTGGTTCGTCCGCTCCCACCGTCCCGGCGGTCGTCATGGTGAATCTCACCTAGACGCCTCCGTCTCGCTCGGCATACCGGCCTCCTGAAACCATCTACGCGCGTCGGACGGCCGTCGATGGACAGCCAAACTGGTGTTGAGCCCTAACGTGCGCAAGGGTCGCAAGATCGCGTACGCGGTGGTGTGGATGGCGAAAGGCACTCCGTCACGGCGTGCGTCCGCCTGGGCGGTCAGCAACTCCCAGAGCGTGCTGGCCGACCCGAAGGTCATCGTGGTCGCGTCGACCAGGAGAGCGCGGGGACGGGCGGCGATCGCTGCGGCGAGACAGGCCCGCAGCGACGCCTTCCGTGTCGAGTCGAAATCGCCGCGCAGTACCACGATCAGCGCGTCGCCTTGCCAGACCGCCTCTTCGGAACCCTCGCGAGGCATCGGGATACGGGAGTAGTCGGACCACAATTCCGTGGTGTGCCTCGATCGGCGAGGCGACCTGGTAGGGCCCATGCCTGGTCTCCTCGGTTTCGACCCGGGGGATCGGCTCAGAACCAGTGCGCGCGGCCGCCGACCTTGCGCCCCGTGCCACCGAGGATCGCGAGAACGACACCCGCGACGGCGACCACGGCACCGATGGTGGTCAGCACGGAGATGCCGGTGATCAGGCCGATCACGAGGATGATGACTCCGAGCACGATCATGGTTGTTCTCTTTTCTCGCCACGGCCGGTACGAACCGGCCACCGAATGGGGATCGTGGCGTTCAATGCCCAAGCCTGCCCCGAATCAAACGCCGGGGGCCGGAGGCTTCGTCCATGGCCGATGTCGTCTCGGGCTCTTCGGCGGATCGGGTTTGAGGCACCCTTTTCCGTGGTATTGAGGGAGATCATTGCCGTCTTCCCGCGGAGGGTGCTCGTGCAGATCCAAGTCAACACCGACCACAACGTCCACGGCGGCGAGGGACTGGCCACCTACGTGAAGACGGACCTGGAGAACAGCCTGTCCAGGTTCGGCGGATGGTTGACCAGGGTGGAGGTACACCTCAGCGACGACGGGGGTGCCAAGCCCGAAGACAAGAAGTGCGTGATCGAAGCGCGCCCCGGAGGCAAACAGCCCGTCGCGGTCACCCATCACGCGGCGACCGTGGACGAGGCGTACGCCGGCGCGGCGCACAAAGTGAGGAGTCTCCTGGATTCCCAGTACTCCCGTGCCCATGATCACAAGGGAAGCCCGAGCATCCGCCACATGGCGGCCCCGGAGAACCCGGAGCAGGTCGCCGAGTTGGTGCGCCGGTGACTCGGCGCACCTACTCGGCCGGTCGAGCCTGCGAAAGGCCTAATCAGCGCTTCGGAGTTCGGCGACTTCGGCGACTTCACTGACTGAACGCCACTCGATGGGTGAACCCGTCGTCTCCGAAGCCCGTGGCGCCGGAACGAGCTGCCCGCCGGGATCTGATCCCTGTCTGGGTAGCAGGGTGGAGGCGTAGCCGGCTTGGAAATAGGCGATGGTGTCGGTCAGGATGCGGTTCATCAGCGCTACCTTCGCTGGGTCGGGCTTCGGTTGCCGGGTCGCGGCTAGGAAGGCCGCCCACCACGGGACGAGGTCTCCGAGCTTCGAGGCCGTGTGCCCGTCCAACGGTGCCAGCACGTTCGCCACCCCGGTGCCGATATCGGCGGGCGAGGGGTTCTTCGCGGTCACCTCGTCCTGGACCAGTTCGATCAGCAACGGGTTGTCGGCCAGGTCGATCAGCCGCACGGGTTCGGGGGCGACGGTCTGGTCGGGATTCGTGTCGAAGTGCGGCGGGACCCGGCTGACGTAGGTGACCCGGTGCAGCAGACGCCACGCGCCCTGCCCGGTGAACCGGACGTTGCGCAGGGCCACGGCGTCCGGGTCGCTGCTGGAGGTCAGCCATTCCTTGTCGATCACCTGGTTGTGGAAGGTGTCGCTGTTGTCGGTCGAAGGGGGCAGGTAAAACGACATGAATCGGTAGGCCTCGACTTTGCCCGGGCAGTAACCGGGGGTGTAGCCGTCGCCGGGGCGATAGCCCTGCAGCATCGGATCTCCCGGACAGGTCACCACCAGCGAAAGACCGCGCGACTGGTTCTCCGATTTGCCGACCTGGACTTTGAGATGCCCGCCGAACAACGCGTCGATCGAGCCGAACAGTCCGACCTGGGCGGTGAAAGTGATTTCGCCGGTCAGCCCGGTCAGATGTGTGTAGTCGCCGAATCCCGTGTAGACGCGTTCGTGGACGGCGGAGAACTGTTCGGTTTCCGTGTGCAAGCCGCCTGACGCCGTCCAGACGTAGCGGTTGGCTATTCCGCGTGTCGGGATGTTCTGGCCGAAGTCGTAGAACTGCTTGTCTCCGACCCGGTCCAGATCGGTTTCGCCCGCCTCACCGCGCTTCTCCGCGTTGAACTGGTTGTACCTGCTCCGCATGGCTTTGTCGGACGCCGCTATCTTCGCGGCCAGGTGGTAGGCCTCGGCGGGTTTGAAGTAGCTGCCCCTGGTGACGTCGGCCTGCGGGTAGTCCGGGTCGTTGACCAGTCCTACTTTCCCGTCCAGGGTGCCGTTTTTCGCGTACCTCGGGTCGATCTGGAAAGTGAGGATGTTGCGATCCGGCGGGATGCCCAGATTCGGCAGTATCATCTTGCCGATCATCGCGCCGGTGGAGCGCAGCCGCATCGCGTAGAGATCGGCCGTCATCGACTCGACGAGCGCGTAGCCGAGGTTCAGCGGCTGGTACCGGCGGCCGACAGCCGGATTGAGATACTCCGACCGGTCCGCCCGCGCCGGCTCCCACATCCCTCTCAATCCCAGCGTGTCCGTCGTGGTGCGGGTCCAGGCGGACAGGTACGTTTCGTCCCGCTGGTGGGCGATCTCCAGGTTCGACTTGTGCCGGACACCGATCTTCCCGGTACCGCCGGTGAGCAGATGCGTCCACGCGAACACCGTCGCGCTGTCCGCCCATTTCGCCGCGACCCCGGCTTTCCCGTCGATTTCCATCTTCAGCCGGGTCCTGTAGTCCGACGAAGTGAATTCGACGGATGTGCTCTCTTCGGATCGCAGCGTGACCGTGGAAGCGTCTTGATAGGAGTTGTAGCCGAAGGGGCTGTCGTAGAGCGGGCGCGACAGGTTCTCGCTCGGTACCGGTGGCGCGCCCTCCATGTAGCCGATCACCGTGGGACGGGTCTGCACCTGACCCAGGTACACCAGATCCGTCTCGCCCATGCCGTAGGCGGTGGACAATCTGAGGGCGGTGTCCTTGTAGAAATAGGCACGGCGCATCACCGCGTACGGTGTGCCGTCGCCGTGTGTCTCCATCTCCGGGTACTCGACCACGGCGGCCTTGCCGGACAGCGGACGTTGGAACCGGGTCCGCGGACCTTGGTAGACATTGGTGACCTGAGGCCCTTCGTCGGCGACCGGCGCGGTGGAGCCGACATAGCGGGGCGAGCCGACGAGACGTCCGTTCGCGCCACGCCCGGTGAGGTCCGCGCTGGTGCCGTCCAGGGACCAGTAACCGACCAGGTCCGCCTCGTCACCCTTCAACTTCCGGTACAGCGTGGACGTGATCTGGGAAGGCGTGCGTGCGGAGTCCCAGAGCCGTACTTCGGCCAACGAGCCGTCGATGCCGTCCTGGAACTTGCCCGCGGCAGACGCACAGGCGCCGACGGTGCACTGGTCGTAGCCGCCGTACCCGGTGATTTCGTCGGCGGGAGCGGGCATCACCGAGCCGACCGGCCGGCCGTCGTGATAGCACCGGTAGTGGGCGATGTTCTGCATCACGCCCCACAGATCCGTGTCGGTGAGCCGGAAGTCGTTGTCGTTCACCGTATCCGCGGCGACGTCACCGGAATCTTCGGTGAACCACCACGCCGAGACCACGCCTTCATCGGTGTCGGCGGCTTGGTTGCGTCGCATCGCCGACCGCACCTGGGCGGCCGACAATCCGGTCGACCAGAATCGCAGCCCGGTCAAAGCGCCCGCAAAGGGCGCTTGTGCTTCCGGTGCCACCCGGCCGGTGTTCGCGGGAGGAGTACCGATGCCGACCGTCAGTGGCGCCGTGGAGTCGACGGACGTCACCGTACTGGTACCGCTCAAGGTCGTCTGCGCCGTTCCGCATTCGAAGCCGTTGGCGTAGATCGTGAGGGTGCATCGCAGGACTTGTTTGCCGCTCACCACGGCTTGAGCGGAGTTCAACGTCACCGCGAGATGCATCGGCGTCCCGCTCAGAACACTGGCTCGGCCTTGGACTGTCAGCTGGGTCCGTTTGCCCGTCGCCGGGTTGAGGAGGCCGACGGTGCAGAACGGGTAGTCGTCGGCGGTCAGCGCGAGCCGGAAGGACTGGTCCTTTCCGGACTTGCCCCAGTGCGACAGGACGGTCCGCCGCAGACCGGTGGAACCGCTCGTCTGCACCCAGCCGTCGATGGCGAACTCGCGGTCGAACGTGAGACCGCCGGGTTCGGGGCAGATTCCGTAGACCGGCCTGTCCGGTACTGGGCCCGCGAGGTTCAGATTCAGGGCACCGGAGGCCCGATAGGTGACGGCCACATGGTTCCACTCGTGGGGACGCATGCGCGCGAAGGCATGGACGGGGGCCGTGCCGCCGACTCCCGCGACGATGCCTATGAACGGGTTGTCGTCGCTCGAGCTGACCGCCTGATCCTTGGAGAGCTTGAGCAGCGCGTCGAGGGCCGGCCCGGTCGCGGTCGCGTGGTTGGCGAAGACCGACTTGTCGGTGGTGCGACCCTCGGCCAGTGACCAGGCCCCGGCCAGTCCCGGTTCGGTCCCGGTGAGCGCGGTCGCCATCGTGTACCGCAGGTCCTCGGCCGTCCTGGGCAACGACCACAGGCGCACGTCCGAGAGCCTGCCGAACATGCTGACGTGCGGACCGATCCGCGCACCGATGGCCAACGACGGCGAAGCCGACTTCGACGGCGGTCGCAGCCGGACGTTCCGCACGGTGTCGGCCAGTACGGCGTTGACGTAGATCCGCAGCGTCCAGATCCCGTTACGCCAGGACCCCGTCGCCGCGACATGCGTCCAGACGCCGGCTGGAAGCGGCGTCCCGGCGGTGAGGTAGCCCGGTTTCGAATCGTGGCTTTGCTGTTGGTAGCCAAGGGAAAGGTGACGACCGGAGTCGAGACCGAAGTTGACCAAGGGCGTCTTTCCGCTCTTGGCGTCGCAGACCTGCACGATGCTCCCGAGCCGGTTCGCCTCGGGGCAGGGCTTCGTGTCCGGCTTGACCCAGGCCTCCCAGGTGAAACCGGCCGGGCCGGGGGTGAACACCGGGTTCGACGGCACCGCGAGGTAGGAGCTCTTGTTCTTGTTCTTGTGTTTGAACGCGCCGAATCGCACTGTGGGCAGCCCTGCGACGCCGAGGTAGTACGACGGCGAGAGCTCTCCCACTCCCTTCGCCGGACCGTGGTCGTAGGTGATGACCGTCGCCGGGTCGCCGCCCTCCGGGCGAATCCAGGACTCCATGGTCCAGGTCCGCCGTGGCGCCAGCTGGGTGTTGCTCAGCGCGACGCTCATCGCTTGGGACCCGCTGAGTTCGAGCGCCTTCGGCTGGTGCGCGGCCAGCCACTTGCCGTTGTCGCCGGTGACCGTCCTGGTGCTCGTGCCGTCCACCGCCCGAGGCTCCCGGCCGAACAGCGGGCTTTCCGGCAGGACCGCGGTCAGGGCGAGCATCGCCCGGCCGGTGGTGTCGTCCGGTGGGGTGGGGGTGAGCGAGCGTTTCCGCCAGTCGGCCGCACTGACCTGTCCGACGGCGAGGGTGCCGACGGTGACCGGCTCGAGCACGTCGAACAGCAGGGAACCGCCCCGCAGATCCAGCGGGCTGGTGAACGCCTGGTCGGCCACCGGCCCCGGCCTCGGGTCGGGGGAGATGTGGCCGAACACGGCTTGGGCCTCGCTCCACGACCGCAACCGGGCGACGAAGCCCGTCTGGTCACGCGGAACGTTGTCGAGCTCGACCGCGGGTCGAGCGCCGATGACGAGGGAGACCGTGCAGTGCGCCGGATCACCCTCCGCCGGCGAGATCGTCAGTGACAGGTTTTCCGTCGTCTTGCCGACGAGCAGGATGCTGCCGCCGGTCGTGCTCAGCGCGTAGACGGGAGTGTCGGCGGGCGGCCGTTGATAGCTGTAGGTCGCCGGGTCCGCGTCACCGCCGAGGATCAGCGACGCGTTGGCCGTACCCGTCGGCACCGCTTGCCAAGTCTGCGTCGCGGTGAAACCGGCGGCCGCGGTGTAGCTCAGGGTCAGATCCACCGTGCCTTTCGCCGACGCGGTGATCTCGACCCGGGACAAGGGCAGGTCGGGGCGGTGGGAGACCAGTTCCAGCCGGCCCTCCGACGTCAAGGGCAGCCGTGCCGACGGCCGGTGGCCCAGGAAGTCGTAGAACGGCCGGGCTCCGGACAAGACCGCCTTGTCGGTGGGATCGTCGGAGAACGACCCGTTGAGGATCGAGACCATGGCGCCCACGTCTCGCGGTAGCCCACCCCAGTCCTCCCGTGGCAGGCCGGCGGCGGCGCCGTAGTCGATCGTCACGTCACAGAGATCCGGTGCGGTGATCCCGCCGCGGACACAAGCCGCGACGGTCATCTCGACCTCGTCGAAGGTGCTGCCACTGCGCCGGGCGATCACCGTGAAGGTGCCGGTCCGGTCGTCGTCGGTCTTCCAGGGCAAGGTGACCTGGGTCCTGGTGACCGCGGGGTCGTAGTGGGCGACCGCGAACGCGTCCTTGCCGGGTGTGCCCGCGCGTTCCGGGAAGTAGCAGTGGACGAGCCCGTCGGCACTGTCGAGGACGGCGGGTGCGGCGTCCGGCCTGGGAGTCCCCAGCAGAACCGCGCTGACCGTGCCGGATCCGGCCGAGCGCACCGCTTTGGCGGGAACGGGGTGGTCGCCGGCGGCCGGAGTGAAACCGCCGTGGTCGAGCGTGCCGTCGATCAGGACGCAGCCGATGCCCGCCGGGAACGCCGGGACGGTGCCGTCCGGCAGCACTCCGAAGTCGTAGACGGCCAGCGCTCCCGGCAGCCCTGCTCCGGCGTTGGCGACCGGAACCGTGACACTCACCCGGACGGCCCGGCGCAGGCTCGACGGCAGGTCCGGCGCCGCGCCGGTCCTTTCCTGCTCGGCGTACAGGGTCGGGGGGGGGACCCCCGGGGGGGGGGGCGCCGGGGGGTTTGCCCCGGTGGACCACCAGGGGGGGGGGGGGTGTATAAACGACCCGCCCC
>NZ_JBHXJK010000019.1:1763-75029 GCF_042723255.1 Amycolatopsis thailandensis | reverse complement strand
GGCGCCCGCACCCGTCACACCCCCCCGGCGGGCCGGGCGCCGGCTCGCGGGCTGGTCGGGGGCGGCGCGGGACCTTTCCGGCTCGGCTTCCTGGGCGGCGCTGACACCGGCTGTCGGTGTCAGCGCGGTGCTCTTGCCCGAGTTCCACAGCGTGGGGGTGATCGTGAATTCACGCGCGAGCGCCGGGTCGAGTTCGATTCCTCCGGTGCTGTCCTGCGGGTACGACACGAAGGTGAGCACGTCGCCGGTGACCGCCACGATGTGCCAGCGGCTGACGTCGGCCTCCGACGTGGGCGTGAGAGCGACGTCGAACCCGCCACGGGTGATGCCGGACAGGGAGGGCAGTTCGATGGTGGGTTCCTGGAACGGCTCGTCGTTCATGGTGCGGAAGCCGAGTTCGTCGCCGGGGCCGGCGGGTGCGTCACGGCGTCCACTGCGCCGGTAGCGCACCTCCCACACGCGGCGCAGCTGCCACCCGGCCTGGTTCTCGCCGTCACGTGATCCGCTGGTCCGCCCTTGCGGATCCTGCACCAAGGCGAAGCGATCCACATAGAGACTGCCCGTGGCGGATTGCCTGAAGCACGAGATGTACCTGCCGTCGGTGACGGCGCGGAAAGGCGCGTTCGCGGGCCGGGGGACGGCCGCGGCCGAGCCGACGGTGATCAGGTCCATGCCGGCGATCCGCAGGAGGGGGCGGTCTTCCGCCGACGGGCGGTCGTTTTCGTCCAGGCTCAATTCGTTCCAGCCCGCCCATTCGCCCGGTGTGCCGGGATCCGCGCCGGAGACACGCACGTTGTAGTACAGCGTGTCCACCGCGGTGGCGGGTCTTCGGGCGAGGACCACCAGCGTTCCCGCGATACTGAGCCCGACCGGGTCGACGAGCGGAATCCCGTTGCAGTCGGGCGAGGGCCAGATTTGTTTCGAGGGTGTCATGACCATCCCTAAGTCACTATCGGCGGCCCATCATGTTATTGCGCTCGAAACCGAGAAACAGCTCCCCGCACTGATGAACAAGGGGTCACGCAACGTTTCCCAAGTGATGCTATTCAACCCATTCGAGGAAACGGTTCGGCATCAGTGTGTTTTTCGGAGACCTTCGTGAGGAGGCCCGAGGACGACCGAACGGGTAAGAATGGGAGGAGTCCACTGGGGATACCCGGTTTTCCACAACGGACTTCAGCACTGAGAACGAGGAGGACGCACGATGAAACTTCGTACTTCGAGCAGGCTGTTCGTGGTGCCCGCGCTGGTGGCGCTCGGCACGGTCGTGCCGTCTCCCGGTGCTTCCGCGGTGATCGGCGGCTCGGTCAGCACGTATGCTCCATGGGCGGTCCGGATGGTGGTCGACGAAACGCCGTTCTGTACCGCGACCGCGGTCGGCCGTGAGTGGATTCTCAGCGCCTCACACTGCTTTTTCGAGGCGGGAGAGCGGATCGACGATTCCCGTATCCGGTTCCGGGTGGGCGCCCTGGATCAGCGGAAGGGCACGGTCGTGCGTCCGGTGCCCGGCAGCACCCACGGCGTCGGGATCGCGGACATGATGCTGATCAAGGTGCCGCCGATGGACGTCGAGCCTGCCCGGCTGCCCGCCAGGGACTCCGTCCGTCCCGGGCAGATCGTGCGGCAGTACGGCTGGGGTGCGACCTGTCAGGAGGACGAGACCACCTGCCAGTCCGATGTGCTCAAGGAAGCCGACCAGCGGGTGCTGGCTCCGGACCAGCCGCGTTGCGAACGGTTCACCCCGCCCGGCGGTGGGGACGGCCGGGACCTGTGCCTCGACCGGGTCACCGGCATTCCCGGTGGCGGCGACTCCGGCGGGCCGGTCATGGCCACCGGTCCGGGGGAGCGGGACATCATCGTCGCGGTGGAGAACGATTCGGACCGGGATCACACGGCGGGGGCGGGCAACGTTTCCCTCGTACTGGACGAGATCCACCAGGTGATCGGCACCTGATCCGGGCCGCGCGGCGCAGGTCGCGATCGCTCGAGCGAGGCGATGGTGGCCACCGGGATCGCGGATGTCGTCAGCGATGCCGTCGTGACTGGCGCTGCGCCTTGACGATGAGTTCGAAGACCTGACGCGGGTGGTCGATGCCGTTGAGTTCGGGCGAGGGCGGTGGTTTCGGAGCGCCGGCCGGTGGGTCGTCGTCGACGGTGACGAGTGGTGCGCCCAGTCCGCCGAAGGTGATGGTTCCGGTGCCGTTCTTGTGTTCTGTCACCTGTGGTGGCGCGAGTTCGTTCAGAAAACGTGAGATGGTCTGTTGGCCCCGGGCCCAGGCGACCACGCGTCTGTCGGTCACCATGTACGCGCTCGCTCGCATGGTCAGGTGACGATGCACTCCTTGGACCACGGCGAGCGTGGCGAGCAGGCCGAAAATGAACCACGCGCCAGGTTTGTCGAAGGTGGGGTAGAGGGAGTAGAGCGGCAACATCAGGAACGGGACGATGACGAGGTCTTGCTTTCTGGCGATCCGGACGTGTTTCGGTGCGCCTTCCCAGAGCAGACGTTCGCCCGGGGCGAGGGCGAAGTCGTTGTCGTCGGGCGAGACGGCGGAGCGCGAGGATTCGTCGCTCGGCGGGATGTGGTCGTAAACGAGCGTGTTCCGTTCTAGCGGTTCAGCGGCAGACAGCAGAGGGAGGCCCGGAGTTCAGGGTCACTCCTCATGAACCAGACGATATCCGCCGCACGGCACCGGGTAAGCGGTTTTGTGCCTCGTCGTGGACGGCGGCCGGTTTCTTTTCCGGAGTCGAGGAACCTCTGTCCGGCGAAGAAACCGGCCGCCCGCGGTCACACCTGCGGCCGCGACGGTGAGCTAGCCGTGCCTGTGGATCGTGCGCTGGATCCAGCCGGCGTAGGCGGGCACGCTGGTGTAGAGGCCGGGTCCGTTGGCGCAGGGGACGTCGTCGTCGCCGGGGCCGGAGGTGACGCCGATCAGTTCCCACCGGCTGCTCTTCCCGCGCTGGACCTGGGGGCCGCCGGAGTCGCCCATGCACGCCATCGCGTCGGGCTTGCGGCTGATCGTGCACAGCCGGGTCCGGTCCGCGTAGCCGGGCGAGCATTCGGACACGCTCCCGCGGCGGGTGTCGAGTTCCTGGAGCCGTTCGGGGAACACCACCTTGGTCAGGTCGCCGGTGTCGACCGTGGTGCCGAAGCCCATCAAGCGGGTCGGCGTGCCAGGCGGGCCGGGGCGTTCGGCGATCCGGATCGGCTGCTGGGAGACCGGGCGGTCCAGGCGCACCAGGGCGATGTCGTTCTTGTTCGGCGCGCCCGGTTCGTAGCCCGGGTGGCGCACCCAGCGGTCGATCGTGCGAACCGTGCCGCCGGAGGTCCGCCCCTGGCTGCCGATGCGCACCGTCCCTTCCGGCCTGGCCGGGTTGCGACCCGGGTCGACGCAGTGCGCCGCGGTCACCACCCACTGCGGATGGACCAGCACGGCCCCGCAGACGCCCTTGGCGTTGTTCATCTCGGGCACGACCTCCGGGATCGAGGCCATGAACTCGTAGCGCTCGGTGGAGTCCCTCCCGTTCACCACGGCACCGGCGCTCCCGGGCACCGCGAGCGCGCAGGCGGCACCTGCCAGTGCGACACCGGCGGCACGGATCAGGTTGCGGCGCAAGGAACCCACTCTCGACATGCTTTTCCTTTGTTCGAGGACTTCGGATCGATCGGGTCAAGCCTCGTCGTTCACCGTGCGCGAGACCATCGTGCGAGCCCCCCGAACCGCGGTGGTGGCGGCCGGACGCCGACAGGTAGCGCTGGCACCACCAAGCAGATCGAGGCCTGGTCAGGGCGTTCACCCTCGCCCGTGGCCGCGCCTTTCTTGGCGGCCTGCTCGATCATGCCGATCTCGACACGATCGTCCACATTGGACAGTTGGAACCAGATGTTGATCCTGGATCAGGAGAAGAGTTTCTTGCGGCTGTGGCTGTTCCGCGATGGGAAGTTCAGGCAGTGCTGACACTGAAGATCGTGTACGCGGCGATCTTCACTCCCCGGTCCGGCGGGAGATCTGCGCCCTCGTCTGCGGCAGGAAGGTCCGCCGGCGCGGCTCGGTGGGTCAACGCCGCCAGGGCGCGAGTGCCACTTCGGTCGCGGTCGTCATCGCGGTCCGCAGGGCGGCGGGGTCGGTTCCGTCGGCGTTGTCGAGCAAGGCTTGGAGCGCGCCGGTGACCGCGCCGACGAACGCTCCGGTCAGGGCCGCCGCGCCTACCGGGTCGAGTTGGCCGGGGAAGGCGGCCGCGAGGTGTTTCGCGATCTCGCGTTGTGCGCGGAGTTGCTCTTGGAGCGCGCGGCCGCGGACGGCGGGCACGGTCTGGATCATTCGGAGTCGTAAGGCCGCCAGGGGACTGACCATCTCGTCGCTGGTGGCGGTGACCTGGCTCAGAGCTCGCAACAGCACCTCGGCCGGGCCTTCGGCGGGATCGCGAGTGGCGATGGCGTCGACTGCCGCCTGTACACGCTCGGCGGCGTCCGGGAACAGCAGCTCTTCCTTGCTGGCGAAGTAACTGAAGAACGTCCGCGCGCCGATCTCCGCGGTCGCCGTGATGTCGGCGATCGTCGTCTCGTCGTACCCCTTGCGCTCGAAGAGTTCCGTTGCCGCGTCGATCAGTGCCTGACGCGTACGTGCTCGCTTTCGATCACGAAGGGACATGACGGGCAGCATACGCGCGTCGGCAATCAGTGCAAAAGTGCAGTCATTGCAGATCTGCACTGACTGCTGATAGAGTGCCTTCGCATGGGGAACGTGCTGATCTGCGGTGCTGGGGTCGCCGGCTCGACGCTCGCGTATTGGCTGGCGCGTAACGGCTTGAAGGTCACGGTCGTGGAGCGGGCGCAGGGGATGCGCTCCAGTGGTAATCCCGTCGACGTTCGCGGTCCGGCCTTGCCGGTCGTCGAGGCCATGGGTCTCGCAGGCCGCCTACGGGATGTCGCGACAAGAACGAAAAGGGTTCGCCTGCTCGATGCCGATGGCCATCGGATCGCCACGGTCGGCCTGCCCGCGGCCAAAGGGGACGAGCTCGAGATCCCTCGGTCCGATCTCGTCACCGTGCTGTACGAGGCGGCTCGCGGTGAAGCCGAGTTCTTGTTCGACGACACAGTCGCCGAACTGTGTCAGGACGAGTTCGGCGTCGACGTCACCTTCGACCGGGCGGCGCCCCGCCGCTTCGACTACGTGATCGGCGCGGACGGCCTGCATTCCGCCGTCCGACGCCTCGTCTTCGGGCCCGAGCGCGCTTTCGTTCGTCCCACGGGTATCTATGTCGCCACGACATCCTTCGGCGAGCCGGTCGACCACCCTGAGGATGTGCTTCTTCACAACACGCCAGGCAGGCTGGTCGCCATCCACCCGTCCAGGGACGAAGGCGGGGTCGCGTTCATTTTCCGTGCCCGGCTCGACGGTGTGGACCATCGCGACACCGAACGCCACAAACAGATCGTCGCCACGACGTACGACGACGTCGGATGGCGCGTACCGGCGCTGCTCCAGCACTTACGAGACGCAGAGGACGTCTTCTTCGACGCGGTCAGCGTGGTCGACCTCCCCTCATGGTCACGGGGCCGGATCGCCTTGGTCGGTGACGCGGCCTCGTGTGTTTCCCTTCTGGGCGAGGGCTCCAGCCTCGCGATCGCCGGCGCGCACACGCTCGCCACCGCGCTCGCGGCCGCGCCGTCCGCCGGTTTCGGCTGGTACGAGGTCGAGCATCGCGCCCGAGTCGTACCCAAACAGCGCGCCGTCAAGCTCACCGCCGCCATGCTGGTGCCGAAGACCAAAGCAGGCCTGAGGATCAGGAATCTCGCTGCCCGTGCCTGGCCTCGGGGTTGAGGTCTGCGTCCTGATCGGGAAACGCCTACTTCAGCGGTATCCCCGCAGTACCGGTCATCGGGTGGTGCACGCTGAGGTCACCGTCGGCGCCTCCCGCGAGGACGCGAACGGCACGTGGCGAGACGGAGTTCCCCGCCGGTCCGGGCAGTGCCGATCGGCTTGCCCTGCACAGAACCATTTTTCTCACGGGAAGCGGCTGCCGCTCACGGCGTGTTTGCGCTACGGTACTCGCTGCTGATGACGTCCTTCGATCCCCGCTGCCGTGGAGCTGCCGCATGATCCCCCGGCTCGGCCCAGGCGTCCTTGTCCTGTCGATCGTGAGGATTTCATGGAGTACCCCCTGCTGACGGCAGTGCTGGTCTGCGTTTCGCTGCTCGCCGCGGCCTTCGCGGTGTTGCTGGTGCGCCAGCGCCGGGTCGCCGTCAACACCGGCCGTCGTGGTGAGCAGCTGCTGGCCGAACTCCGCGCCCGTGAGGAGGAGGAAAGGCACCTGCTGCACCGGCGGTTGCCCGCGATCGTCGAGGCCCAGACCAACCAGGCCGTGACCGTGCCCGGCCCCTTGCGTGCCGTCAACGGCGAGGACCCGCACCGCGAACTGCTGGTGGCGGTCAGCGAGCTGACCGGTCAGACCCGCCGCAACGCCGCCGAATCCGCCGCCGCCACCCTGCGCGCGATGATGCGCACGGTGCAGAACCTCGCGGGGGAGCAGCAGGTGCTGATCTCGGCGATGGAGGAGCAACACGACAACCCCGACGTGCTCGATGGTCTGCTCGGCCTGGACCACGCGAACTCGCAGCTGGGCCGCCGCGCCCAGGCGACCGCCGTGCTGTGCGGTTCGTGGCCGGGCCTGCAGCGTTCCGCCGCGACCCTGACCGACGTGGTGCGCGGGGCCACCGGCCGCATCCGTGACTACGAACGCGTGCAGATCCCGGCGCCTTTGGACACCGCGGTGGTCAGCCAGGCCGTGGAACCGGTGGTGCTCGCGGTGGCCGAGCTGCTGGACAACGGCGCCCGTCACTCGCAGCCCGGTTCGCCCGTGCAGGTCAGCTTCCAGCAGGCGCACAACGGGCTGGCGATCGTCATCGACGACGCCGGGGTGGGCATGACGGTGGAGGCGGTGCAGCGCGCGGGATGGCTGCTGGAAGGCCACGGTGGTCAGGACATCGCCGCGCTCGGTGTGCCGCCGCGTATCGGGTTCGCCGTCATCGGCGTGCTTTCCCGCCGCTACGGCTTCCGTGTCTCGGTGGACATGCGCTCGCCCTTCGGCGGGGTGCGCGCGGTGCTGTTCCTGCCGAGTGAGCTGCTCACTCGCGCCGCCGTCCCGGAGCCGGCACCGCAGGAAGCCCCGTCGCTGGCCGCGCCGGCCAGCCCGGCCGCGATCGCCCCCAGCCCGGCCCCGCAAGTGCGCGTTCCCGCGCCGGAACCGAAGCCGGCCGAACCGGCCGAGGAACTGGGCACCACCGAGCACGGCCTGCCCCGCCGTCGTCGACGCGCCCCGGTGGCCGGGGCGGCCTCCACCACGTTGTCGGTTCCGGTGTCGCCGCCCGCCGCGCCGGAAGCGACCGAGTCCCCGGTGAACCACAGTCCGGTCGCCACGGCCACGGCCTGGCAGCGCGGCACCCGCCAGGGCCGCGCTTCTTCCACCGATGTCGAAAGGGATTTCCAGTGAGCAGCTCCGTCACCACCACCAACCGGTTGGGCTGGATGCTCGATCAGGCCCTGCAGATGCCGGAGACCATCTCAGCGGTGCTGCTCTCGGCCGACGGCCTGCTGATGGCCCATTCGCAGGGAATCACCGTGGAGGACGCCGAGCGCACCGCCGCCGCGGTCTCCGGGCTCCAGTCGCTCGCCCGCGCCACCGGCGAATTCTGCCGTCAGCCGCCGGAGCAGTGGCGGCAGACGCTGATCGAATTCGACGGCGGGTTCGTTTTCCTGACCGCCGCCGGACAGGGCGCCTACGTCGCGGTGTCCACCACCGGCCGGGTGGACATCGAGGGCGTTTCCTCGCGACTGCAAGAGCTGGTGCAAAGGCTCGGCCAGGAACTCACCGCGCCACCGCGCTTTCCGGCCGAGGGACCTGGCAACCCGGCATGAGCGGGCAGCGGCGGGAACGGGCGCTGGTCCGGCCGCATGTGGTCACCGAGGGCCGGGCCCATCCGACCCGCAACACCCTGGACGTGGCCACCGTGGTGCTGGCCACCTGGGCGCCGGTGACCGGGCTGAGCCCGGAAAAACGACGGGTGATGGAGCTGTGCCGGGGCGGCGCACTGGCCGTCGCGGAGGTGGCGGCGCATCTCAAGCTGCCCACCAGCGTCACCAAGGTGCTGTTGTCGGACCTGCTCGACAGCGGGCACATCGAATCACGGGCCGCGGTGCGCGAGACCGAATTCCCCGACCAGCAACTCCTGCAGAAGGTACTCGATGGCCTCCGTGCTCTCACCTGACCGATACGTTTCCGCCTCGGTCCGGACCTCGGTGAAGATCCTCATCGTCGGCCCGTTCGCGGTGGGGAAGACCACCTTTGTCGGCACGCTCTCGGAGATCCGCCCGCTGCGCACCGAGGAGCGGATGACCCAGGCGGGCGCGCTGGTCGACGACCTGTCCGGCGTACGGGGCAAGGACACCACCACGGTGGCCATGGACTTCGGACGCCTGACACTGAGCGACGAGGTGGTGCTCTACCTCTTCGGCGCCCCGGGGCAGCAGCGGTTCACGCAGATGTGGAAGGACCTGGCCCACGGTGCGCTCGGCGCGCTGGTGCTGGTCGATCCCAGCCGCCTGCAGGACTCCTTCGACGTGATGGGACTGCTGGAGGAACTGGACCTGCCCTACGCGGTGGCGGTCAACCAGTTCGACGGCGCGCCGCGTTTCCCCGAGGCCGAGCTGCGCGAGGCGCTCGATCTGCTACCCCAGACCCGGCTCGTCACCTGTGACGCCCGAGATCGCGCGTCGGCCGCCTCGGCGCTGATCAGCCTGGTCGACTACCTGTTCACTCCCGTCCGCCAGGAGCATTCGTGACCGTTCCCGCCACCCCGCCCCCCGGTTGTCCCGTTCACGCCACGCGCACCTCGCTCTACGACGAGGAGTTCGCCGCGAACCCGGCGGGGGTCTACGCGCGGATGCGCAAGGAACACGGCCACGTCGCGCCGGTCGAGCTGGCGCCGGGGGTGAACGCGAGCCTGGTGCTGAGCTACGAGGCCGCGCTGGACGTGCTGCGCTCCCCGCAGACCTACCCGCGGGACCCGCGCCGCTGGCAGGCCGGTCAGCCGGCGGACAACCCGGTGATGCCGATGATGGGCTACCGGCCGAACTGCCTGTTCACCGACGGCGCGGTGCACGCGCGCTACCGCAGCGCGGTCACCGACAGCATCTCGCGAGTGAACCCGCACGCCCTTCTGGGCTACGTGGAGAAGGCCGCGCGGGAGCTGATCGCGAAGTTCTCCTCGAACGGCCGGGCGGACCTGCTCACCGAGTACGCCGGAACCCTTTCCCTCCAGGTGTTCAACCACCTCTTCGGCTGCCCGCCGGAACTGGGTGACCGGCTCACCGCGGGGATGCGCGGGATCTTCGACATGGTGGACCCGGAGCGCGCCAACGCCGAGCTGACCGCGGCCATGCTGGATCTGCTGGCGCTCAAGCGGCGGCAGCCGGGCCAGGACGTGCCTTCGTGGATGATGGCGCATCCCTCGAGGCTGACCGACGAGGAGATGCTGCACCAGCTGGTGCTGCTGATGGGCGCGGGCACCGAACCGCAGCAGAACCTGATCGCCAACGGGTTGCGGCTGCTGCTGGTGGACGAGCGCTTCGCCGGAGACCTGGCCGGCGGCAGCCTGCACGTGGAGGACGCGCTGGAGGAGATCCTCTGGAGCGACCCGCCGATGGCCAACTATTCCGCCGGTTACCCCTATCCGGCGGCCGACCTGATGGGCACGCGGCTGCCGGCCGACGAGCCCGTGGTGATCAGTTTCGCCGCCGCCAACACCGATCCCGAGCTGGGCGAGGCTCAGCGGGCCGGTAACCGGGCGCACATCGCCTGGAGCGCCGGGGTGCACTCCTGCCCGGCGCAGGGCCCGGCGCGGCTGATCGCGACCACCGCCATCGAGACCCTGCTCGACGCGCTGCCGGATCTGCGCCTGGCTGTGCCGGACGCCGAATTGCGCTGGCGGCCGGGCCCGTTCCACCGCGCGCTGGCCGGTCTCCCGGTCCTGTTCACCCCCGTCGTCGCACCGGTCACCCCCGTTCCCGACCTGACAGGAGAGCACCCATGGCACCAGCCCGCCCGTTCGTCCTCGATCCCAACGGCCGTGACATCCACACCGAAGGCGCCGAACTCCGCGCCCGGGGAGCCGCGACGCTGGTGGAGCTCCCTGGCGAAGTGGTGGCGTGGTCAGTAACCCAGCCGGAGCTGCTGCGGAAACTGCTGTCCGACCCGCGGGTGTCGAAGAACCCGAACCTGCACTGGGCGGCCTACCGCGACGGTGAGATCCCCGAGGACTGGCCGCTGCGGATCTGGGTCTCGGTGCAGAACATGTTCACCGCCTACGGCGGCGACCACCGGCGGCTGCGTTCGCTGGTGTCGAAGGCGTTCACCCCGCGCCGCGTGGAAGCGCTACGGCCGTGGGTCGAGCAGCTGACCACAGACCTGCTGGACCGGCTCGCCGCCGGGCCGGACTCGGTGGACCTGAGGGAGAATTTCGCCTACCCGTTGCCGATCGAGGTGATCTGCCAGCTGTTCGGCGTGCCCGAGGAGCACCGGCCGGATCTGCGGCGCGCGGTGGACGGGGTGTTCAACACTTCGCTCAGCGCCGAGGAGGCGCAGGCGAACGGCGTGCTGATGTACGGGATTCTCGGGCAGCTGGTGGCGAACGGGCGGGAGAACCCCGGAGACGACCTCGCCAGCGGCCTGATCGCCGCGCGGGACGAGGACGGTTCGGTGCTGGAGGAGGCCGAGCTGATCGACACGCTGATCCTGATGATCTCGGCCGGGCACGAGACCACGGTGAATCTGCTGCACCACGCGATCCTGGCGCTGCTGACGCATCCGGAGGAGCTGGCGAAGGTGCGCTCCGGTGAGCACACCTGGGCCGAGGTGATCGACGAGACCATGCGATGGCAGGCGCCGATCGCGAACCTTCCGCTGCGGTACGCGGTGGAAGACATCGAGATCGACGGGCTGCACATCAAGGCGGGCGAAGCGATCCTGGCTTCGTACGCGGCAGCGGGCCGCTCGCCCGAGACACACGGTTCCGACGCGGACGAGTTCCGGCTTTCGCGGGAGTCGAAGAGCCAGCACCTGTCGTTCGGGCACGGGGTCCACTACTGCCTCGGTGCGCCCTTGGCGCGACTGGAAGCGGAACTCGCGCTGCCAGCGCTGTTCGAACGTTTCCCCGATCTGGCCTTGGCGGCGGAGGTTTCCGAACTGGAGAAGATGCCGTCGTTCATTTCGAACGGGCACACGAGTCTTCCGGTACGCCTCAAGTGAATCCGGTGAGGTGTGGCTTTCACCGCGGATCCGCGGTGAAAGCCACACCCACCGGATTCATCGGGGTTAGAGGGTGCGGTTGGTGTTTTCCAGCAGCCGCACCAGCCCACCGCTCCCGGCCAAGTGGATGTAGTCGGTGCCGTCCTCGTCAATGTTGGTATAGGTGATCACCCGGCCGTGCTCGCTCAGGTCCACAGCGGTGATCGGCACACTTCGCGAGCGTCCGCGCGGCCCGGTGACCGCCGTATACAGCTGGTGGGTAGCGTCGCGTGGGGCGTGCATGAGATCGGTGATCAGATCCCGGTCCGGGTCGCCGGGCTCAGGGCCAGGATGGGCGAGCGGGCTACGGCCCGCCGCGACCGTCACCGGCCGCTCGGGTGGTGTGCGTGGCACGGCAAGATCCCGTAGCTCTGCCGACTCGACCGGGGGCAGCACCTCCACCAGATCAGCCGCCAGGTACCGGTGGTCTGGGAGGGGCTGCAGGATCACCGCGTCGTCATCGACCAACACCCGCACCGCGTCACGGTCACGGGCACCGGTGAAGAACCCGCCCCCGTCCCCGGCACGGTCGCTCGTGCTGGGATAGGCGGTCCACCCGTAAAACTCCCGATCAGCTGAACCCAACACGCGCAACGTGTCGAGGAGGAGCGGGTTCACCCGCTGCCCCCGCGCCAACCGATGTTGCCCGAGTAGTTCCCAGGTGCCCGCTTCGATCCGCTCCGTAGCCCCCTCGGGCATGTAGTACGCGCCGTTCGTGCCCAAGACCGGGTGGAGATCTCCAAGGTCGTTCGCGTGCCACTGCCACACGGTCAAGAGTGCGAGTTTGGGTAGCACCAGCGGCGCGTCGATGAGAGCCATAGCGCGTGTGTTTTCCTTGCCGTGTCAAGGGAAAGTGGTTACGTACCGATGGTCGGCGGCACGACCGGATATCCGGTCTCGGGATCGATATCGGCGATGGTGATCGGTTCCTCATCCACCCCGTACTTACGGGCGTGCTCGCTGTCCTCGCTCTTGTTGCCGCGCGCGCCGGGTGCCATCGCGCCACCGGGTGCGCCCGGGGCACCCGCCCCGGTCAACCGGGAACCCGCCCGACCGGTCTCGCCCGCGCTCGGGCCGCCAAGGACGCCCGCGCCGCTGCCGCGACCCGCACCCGGCACACCACCGCCCGCGCGTCCACCAGGCCCACCCGCGGCGGAACCGGGCGCGCCGGGAAAGGCACCGCCACCGACGCCTAAACCGGTCTCGCCCCGTACGTTGACGCTCGGGCCGTTCGACGGTGCGGGGATGGTCGGGGTAGAGAGCCCATCACGCGCGGCAGGGTTGTAACCCGAGGTAGTGGTGTGATCGGTTCCCACGCCGCTACCGGCCCCGAGGTGGGAACCGGTGCCGGGGGTGACCTGTCCGGGGGTGTGGCCGGGTGCCGGAGACGGGGTGAACCCCGAACTACCCACATAGCCGCCGCTGTCCCCGTCGCTACGCCCCTCCACACCCGGTGAGGGCGAGGGGTGCCCCGGCGGCGGGGTCACGCCGCCCTTGCGTGGGGGCGCTAGCGCGATATCCGCGCCGTCGTAGAAACCGAGCTGCCCGTAATCGCCTTGCAAACCGCTCTGGGTCTGCTTGAGTTGGCTTTCGTAGCCCTTATAGGCCGTGAGATTGAATTTCGCTTTTTCGTTGTAGTCGTTGATCGCTTTTTCGGTGTCGGTATCCCACGGCGAGATCACGTCGCCGAAACTCTTGTCCGGGCGCGGCGGCATCGGCTTCAGGGTGGCTTTGGTGTGCTCGAAACCTGACGCCGCCGTGAGCACCGACTGTTGATTACGGCTCATCGACCGATCGGCCGAATCAGCCACGGTGTAGAGCTTGTGGATACGCTCGCGTGCGGCATCGGCGCCCGTACCAGACCAAGACGACTCCAAGCCGCCGATGATCTGCCGGAGGGTTCCGGCGTGGTTGCCTTGCCCTTTCGCGGCCTGCTCCGCTTGAGTAGCGGCCTCGTGCCAGGGACTGGAGCTGCCCGCATGCACCTGCTTCACGAACGTGGGCACCGGCACCGGTTGTGTACCCAGATCCCCGCTGAACAGATTCCCGGTCCAGTCAACGGCTGCTTTTACCGCTTTCCCCACGGCTTTACCCACGCCAGAGAGCGCATTTCCGACACCGTCGGCAAGATCAGAAAGCCAACTCACCTCAGACCCCCGCCTTGGCTCGAAGACTCGTCATGACCAAATCCGCCGTGGATTTCGCGGCATCGCATGGATCTTTTTTACCTTGAGAGTTCAAGCTGAGGAACCCTGATATTTCGATGGTGGTGTTGTCGGTTGCGCCAATGCTGACCTGACAGAACTTGTCGGGTGAGCCGCCGGAGGGAGACACGTACGCGACTGCCGGGAAACCTTGCACGGTCAACGGTTCCCACTTGAGCGCGTTGGGCTTGACGTTTTCGTAGATGGCACTCAGGCCGTCCGGCAATTTGGTGGCATACCGCATAATGGCGTGGCCTGTCGTGACTGTGTTTCGCCAGTCGCAGCCGGGGCCAACCGTTTCAGCGTCGGCACGTTTGGTGTCTACCGGCTTCCCCAAGGTTTTCATGATTTGGTCGGCGGTGAGAGAGTCCGCGCATGGGTCACCGGAGAAAATCGATTCCGGTAATGGCGTTTGAACTTTCGGGGCATCCCCATACGGCAACGCCTGTCGTGACGTCTCGTTTGTTGTCGTTGACGGGGTAGAGGTCAAGGATTCAGAGTTGGTATCTCTGCCGGAACAGGACGCGACCGCGAATACCGCCGCTGCACAAACTGCGGTAACAATGAACTGTCGCCACATTATCAGTAGTCTCCCTCTTGGGCAATGCCGCCAAGACCTTTTCCGGATTCGTGGTCGTTTTCGGAGGTTCGACCCAGCGCCTTCTCGAGTCGCCTGGTCAATTCTCCGAGATAAAGTATCTCAAGGCGAACATGACCCGCCCCATAGGCGAACGCTCCCGGCTGCCCACCGTTCCAGGTGGCAGCTTTGGTGAACCCCACGCTTACCGGATCCTGGGCAGCGGACTGCATACGCTCTAGCGACTGTGTAAGGCTCTGGTCATTCTCTAGTGCCGCTAAGATCTCGCCGGCTTGTTTGACCATTTGTTCGGCGTGGTCGCGGTCGAGGTAGATACCCGGGCCGTGTGCGGCTTGCTGCACTTGGGCGTTGGTCGCGATTTCGGCGGCTGTCGCCTTGTTGACCTCATACCCGATCGGGTCCTTGACTCGAAGAATGATGTCTCCAAGCCAGTTGTCCTTGTCAGGCACGGCAGTGTCTGCCACGCGTCCACCCCTTTGAACCCCTCGCCGGTGCGTTGCGGTGCTGATCGGTGCGGCCTATTCGGTCGCGCCGATCAGAGTAGCGGATCGGTCACCGCGCGTGGAGCGTTACAGGAGGGGTCATCTCGACTACTGACAGGTAGCCCCACCAGCGGTAACACGCCGTGACACCAGCCAGGCAGGACGTAACACGAGGGTTCGTGCCGCTCACCGCGACGGGTGAACGGCGTGATGTTTCGGCTACCGGTGGTCGGGTTTCCGGTGGGCCAATGCCAGTGCGCCGAGTGGGCCGGGCACTCCGTGGCGCTGTTGCAACAGATCTGCGCCAAGGTGATTGCCGGGTTGGAATCCGCCGCGCATCAGCGGATCGAACAGGCCCCGGGCTGGACGGAGGACATGGACTCGGACGAATGGCGCCGGTCGATGCCACGTGCCACGAGATTTGGGGGCGTACTGGGGGTTGCCACCCGTGGGCACCGGTTTCAGCCGGACAACACGACACCGGCCCCTCGCCTGATTTCCCTGGTGAGGGGCCGGTTTTCGCTGGTCCTTCTTGGTTGCCCCCTGGGCAGCGGGGAAGAATCTGCCCGGGGCAAAGGGTCGGTTCTTTTAGGTTGCACATCGATTGCCGGCAGGCCACTGGTCATCGAGGCTGTGGTTCCGCTGATCATGCGGCGCAGGAAGTCCTTGCCGACAGAAACGTGATGTCGTACCAGTCGAGCCGTGTCGGCGCGGGAATTAAGCCGTGCAGCGCTGTCACTACCTGAGCCGATGGATGGCCTGCACTGCTTCGCTGGGGGAGAGGAGATGGGAATTCCCCGACCGGATCCGCGTACCGAGTCCGGTGGTTCCTGGAGTTGTGATCGGACAAGAATTCTTGGGACAAAAGGAGATGACGCGAAGTGTCACTGCTCCCCACGGCGCTGCGTGTCCGCCTTCAGGTCAGGCTTTGAGTGCGGCCTGGATCTGCTGGGTGGCCCAGACGGCGATCTGAGTCCGGGTATGGAAGTCGAGTTTGTTCAGGATATGAGTGATGTGGGTTTGCACGGTGCGCGGGGAGAGGGTCAGGTGCTCGGCGATCTGCTGGTTGGTGAGGCCGCGGCGGACGAGATCGGCTACCTCGAGTTCCCGTCGGCTGAGTGAGGGCTCGCCGTCGGTGGACCGCCCTGTGCGTCGGCCGCGGGTGTTCGTCGATTCGGGATCGAGCGCGTAGGTGAGCCTTTGCGGTGCTGTCATGGATTCGCCGACGGTGTGGTGGCGGCGGAACTCGCTGTCGCCGAGCGCGACGCGGGCGCGATTCACGTGCCGGTGATGAGGGGCGGTGAACAGGGCCAGTGCGTGCATGGCGAATCCGTGTTCGCGGCTGGCGGTTTCGGCGGCGCCGTAGAGCACGGCGGCGCGTGTGTGGTCGCCGAGCCGTCCGGCGACCCAGCCGATGGCGGCGAGGGTGTCCCCGGCGAGGGGACACATCCCGGTCTGTGCCGTGGTGTGCTGGAGTTGCCGGAGAGTGGCCGCCGCCTCGGCGGGGGTGCCGTACTCGGCGTCGACGCGGGTGAGAGCGTCCAGCAGGTAGTTCTGGCTGTAGAGTTCGTCGTGCTCGACGCTGTCGGCGAGCCCGTCGCGCAGGATCTCGCGTCCGCGGCGAGGGTCGCCGGTGAAGGCCGTGCACCAGCCGAGGTGATAGATGCTGGCGAGTTCCCGTTGCCGGTCACCGCTCGCGTGGAACTCTTCGACCAGGACGGCGAATTCCGTGGTGGCCTGGCCCAAGTCGCCGGTGAACGTGGCCAGCATGGCGGACATGTAGCGCGCCCGCGCCGCTACATCGCGTGCCCCGCCGTGTTGTGCGAGTTCTCGGGCCTCGTCCAGCAGCTCCGTGCCACGGGCGAAGTCGCCGACGATCACGGCGTAGTGCGCGTCGCACAACACCGCTTCCGCGCGCCCCGGCCCGTCACCCGGCCCTGCCTTGAGCAGCCGGTCGAGCCAGTCCCGGCCCTCGGCCTGGGCCCGGCACGCTTGCCAGTACACGTCCAGGTTCGAGGCGAGTCGCCAACCGGCCGCGGCCTCGCCGGGCGTGTCCACACAAAATCGTAGCGCTACCCGGAAGTTCGGGTGATCCGTTCGCAGGTCATGGCACTGCGGTAGTGAGGCTGAGGTGCCACGGGCGCGGTGCAGCCGGGTCGCCAGGCGGGCGTAGTGGTCACGGTGGCGCCGCCGCACCTCCTGCTCGTCGGCGAGGTGCTCCGCGCCGTACTCGCGAAGCGACTCCAGCAGCCGGTACCGGAGACCGTCGCCGTGACGTTCGGCCATGAACACGGACTTGTCCACCAGGGACCGAAGCACCTCCGGGACACGCTCGGCCCCCAGCGTGCCGTCATGGCACACGGAGCGGGCAGCGTGCAGATCGAACGTCCCGGCGAAGACGGACGCCCGTGCCCACAACAGCCGCTCGTCCGGGGAACACAGATCGTAACTCCACGCGAGAGTGTCCCGCAGCGACCTCGTGCACGGCGACCTGTGCCGTTGCTTGGCTCCCAGGAACCGCAGCTGGGAATCGAGACGTTCCGACAACTGCCCGACCGACAGGGACCGCATCCATCTCGCCGCCAGTTCGATGGCCAGCGGGAGCCCGTCCAGTTCGCGCACCAGCCGAGCGATCTCGTCACGGTTGTCGCGGGTGACCGAGAATGACGGCACGACCGAACGGGCCCTGTCCACGAACAGCTTCACGACGTCGAAGGCCTCGATCTCGGCCAGTGTGCACGGCGCGTCCCTGTCCGGCACCGGCATGGGGGCAAGGGGGAACAGCCGCTCTCTTGGCGACGCGAGAGGCTGTCTGCTGGTCATCAGGAGCACGATCGCCGGACATGCCTCCAGAATTCTGGAAGCCACGTCCGCGCAGACACGGATCAGGTGCTCGCAGTTGTCCAGGACCAGCAGCATCCGGCGGTCGCGCAGGGTGTTCAGCAGATTGTCGATCGGGGTGGCGGACCCGCCCGGCAAGCCGACGTGCACCGCGATCGTGTGTCCTACCAGCGCCGGATCACGTACTTCGGTCAGATCGACGAACACCACCTCGTTCCCTCGGCGCGCCCCGGCCTCGGTCATGACCCGGCGCACCAGCCGCGTCTTACCGACCCCGGGCGCACCGACGACGGTCACCAGCCGCTCGGACGCCAGAAGCCGCAGCAGGTCCCTGATCTCACCATCGCGGCCTATATAACCGGCAGAATCCGTGACAAGAGCGGGGTGGTCCTCGCGGGAGATGACACTCATTGCGTGAACTCCAGGAAACTGTGACGTCACACGATCCGGGACTGAATGTGAGTACTTTGTCTTTCTCCAGGTGGGTGGCAGGGGCCGGAACATTAGCTCTCATGCGCGGCTGTCGACAACGCGAGAGACGCTCGATGGTGGGTCTATCGGAGACGGCCACGTTGTCCATGTCAATAACTCGGCTGGTGCGGAACCCGGCGTGATTCGGTGTGCCAGCGGTCTGAGCAGCCCAGGACGGTCACCGGATGGCGCGCGCGATGAGGGGGCCGCGTCAATAAAGTGAATACTCCTCGCGAATGTCGCGTCGCTGTCCTGTCCGCGAAAACGCGACTTTCGTAGGTGTCCCGCAGTTCTGTGCGTCCGAAGTCGCGCAAGTGGCCCTTCCGGACGCATTCCTTTCCTCGGTACGAACTTCGGCATAGGTCACGGCCGCGGGGCGAGGCAGGGCATGAAGATCCAGCCTTCATGTGGGTACCGGACCTGGAGCCAGGTGTTCATCGGGACGGTGCCGACACCACAGGTGACTGTTCCGGGTTCTCCCGTGACCGGACGACAGGCGCCGTAGACGGTTTGACCGTTGTCGGTCATCATCGTCATCCCGAGCGCGCGGTCGAACTTGGGTTGTGGACGGACCGCGACGTTGCGGAACGCGAGTCCGTAACTGCATTCGCCTGCTCTGGCGTGCTCCGTGGCGTCCGGTGGGGACACGGTTTTCGTGACGACGACCGCGACCACGCCTGCCACGAGGGCCGCGCAGGTCGCGGTGAGGATCAGCAGCAGCCGCCGTCGTCGTCCGTCTTGGGACGGTGACGCGGCTTCTGGCGTCGGTCCAGGGCCTTTGCCTGTCACGGTGTCGGTCTGGTCCGTGTTCGGTGCGCGTTTGGCTTCGTCAATCCGATCCCAGGCGTCGCCCCAGGGGCCAAGCTTGTCGTCCGCGACGCCGAGAGTTTTGAGGATGGCTTCGTAGACGTCGTGTGGTGCGAGGGTCCGGCCACTGAGGTAGTTGTCCAGCGTGCTGCGAGGCACCTCCTTACCGCGATGACGCGCCACCGGCGCGACCAGCGCGTCCAAGGAAAGCCAGCCGGCCCCCTGTCTGCGGCCTTCGCCGCGCCGGAGCCGGTCGAACTCTCTCTTGAGATCTCCCAGTGTGTGCACGGCGGTCGGATCGGCGACGTCCACCTCTACCCCCTCAGTAACGGTAGGTAGTAATTCTGTCACAAGATCATCCAGGTTCGTTCATGGTCGTCCAGAGCTGTCCAGATCCGCGTCTTCGCAGGTCCGAGGCGGTGTTCCGTGAGGAGTGCGAGATCGCCTCGCAGCATCACGACATCCGGAAAGAGAGTGATCGACCATGTCCAAGCACGCACCGCGACCGCACCAGCGGCGGCTCGCGACCGCTGTCGGCGCGGCGCTACTCGGGACTGTCGCCCTCGGGACTTCCGTCGCGGAAGCCCTTCCAGGCCCGCTCGCGGACGGTCTGGTCAGCGCCCAGTACGCGGCCACACAGGCAGCGAGTCCGGTGGTCCTGCCCGTCGAGTGGCAACAGCAGACCAAGGGCTACAACTGTGGCCCGGCCGCCACCCGGATCGCGCTGTCCGCCCTGGTCCGCCGGGACCGCCTGCCGTCCCAGCAGCAGCTCGGAGTCGACGAGGGCACCAGCCCGGACACCGGCACCTACCGCACCGGAATGGCGGCAGGCCTCAACAAGTACACCCCCAGCGTGCGCTGGGAGCCCAGCACCGGGGACATCTGGACCGGCGTGACCGCGGCGATCAACAAGAAGCGTCCCCTGCCGATCGCGATCGAGATCGGCAGCCGCAGTGAACTACCGCCCGGGTGGAGTGCCGGAAAAGTCGGCGTGCAGCACTGGTTCACCGCCATCGGCTACAACCCCGCGACACACGAGGTCAAAGTCGCCGATCCCGCGTCCAAGTTCAGCGGATTCAACTCGAACCCCGAGTACTGGATCAGCCTGACGACACTGCGGGCCATCCACGTCGCTCACATTCGCCCCACGGCCTGAACCCGGCCGCCACCTGAACGGAGTAACTGATCATGGAAACGAACACCTTGCGGCGCTTCCTCACACTGGCCGGCACAGCGGCCCTCGCGGCCGTCGCCTTGGGAACCGCTGTCGCCGAAGCCCAGCCGACGGCCCCCATGCCGCGGACAGAACCCGCACAGGAGGTCCTGGCGGCACCGTACCGGGTCACGCCGTGGATGTATGCCACGGTCCGCAACCAGCCGCGATCGGCGGGCAAGCCGGTCGACAGGGTCACCGCGCACCACGGTTACGACGCCTACTGCTGGCTCCATGGTGAGAAGATCAACGGCAACACCATCTGGGTGCGGCAGCTCGGCAACGCGCGCATCCAGGGCTATGTGCCCGCCGCGTTCCTGGAAGGCGGCGTGACCGGCGGCGTGGCAACCAAGTGCTGAACCGCCCAGAACTGATCTGACCGAGGGCGGGGCCCGCGGTTCATCGCGGGCCCCGCCCTCACTTTGTCGGTGGCGCAGCACCGGCGCGCCTCTGACGAGACCGCGAAGCGAGAAACGTGCCACGTTGAGATCCGGCAAGACGCTGCTCATGGCCGGTGGCACTTCTCGCTGTAACAGCGGCGCCGAGGTCGACGACTTCGTTTCGCGTACGACACCCGTCGCGATCCGATGGCACGCCCCCCGGCCCCGGATCGGCAGCCGGGTGCGTGGGCAAGGTGTCAGTTCGTGCACGGACTGACACCCCAAGACTGCTCGATCAAGAAAACCTCGTACGCATCATGGTCAGGTGAGTCGTGGTCGTGACTTCCCCGGAGAACCGCGGTTCACACCATGCGTCGCTCATGCTCGGGAATTCGACGCTCACAGCGGGCGCGAGAGCGTGGTGTCCTAACGCGGCTGGGGTGGTGGGACGCGGCGACCCGATTCCGGGTAGACGAGTACGAAGCCGTGCTCATCGACTTCGAGGTCGCCTTCGAAGGCGCGGTGTGCGCCGATGTGGCGAACCAGCCCGACCCCGTCTGCCGGTGCCCGTAGATGCTCGTAGCGCTGCCGGGAGGGGTGCACGCTCAGATCGGGCACCGACACCCAAGCCGGACGGGTGGCCTTGGGCGGTCACCTCACCTGGTTGACCAACCTGCGCCACGCCATCGACCAGCCACGGTAGCGATTCACCGGGAGACACGAGTTCCCGCCGGAAGACGTTCGTCGGGCGTTTCGCCGAAGTCTCGTGCGGGTACCTCTTCGCACGCAACGCAGGTCTGTGGTCTGTCAGGAGGCGTCGGAATGGTGCCGGTCGGACGAGATGTGGTGCGTCCCCGGGCGCTTCCGGGAACCGCGGCTATCTCATGAACGTCGATTCGCACCCGGTCGACAGCTCGGTCAACTGTGGGCACGACCCGGTAAGGGACTGGGAAAGCCCGTCTCGAGACTTTCGTGCCTGCACACAATGCGCCAGTCTGCGAGCGTTGGTCGAAGAAATTCGATCCGTGTTGAGGTCGCTCGCCCGGGCGGGAGTGGAACCCAGGCCGGAGCTGGCGGACCTGATCATCGAGCGGTTACGTGCGACGGGTCATACCCGATCCGGGCAGCGGCCGGCTCGCCACCGGTATCCGCTTGCTTGATCGACCGAGAACGAGCCACAAGAGAACGGACAGGACGAAGCTGGGGATCACCAGCAGGTAGACGGACCAGTCTCGGAAACCGGAAAACCACAACATCGTGGCGAGCGCGACGGTGATCGAGGTCCAGGTCGCCGCGAGAGTGACTCCGTCCCGCCGTCGAGGCGCAGGTTGGTGCACGCGGCTCTCGACGTTTCCGGTTCGTTCTTTCGCAAGCCCCATAGTCCTTCGATACCCCGATCCGGGCTTTCCCAACCGCGTCCCCGTGAAGCCCGAAAGCCGGTGAGATCGGCGCGAAGACAAGGAAATCCGGTCGATGGCCCCGGTCGGAGAAAGTATGGACCGGGACCATCGATTCAGCTGGCGGGGAGGGCTTAGAACCAGTGGGCGCGGCCGCCCACCTTGCGGCCGGTGCCGCCAAGGATCGCCAGGACGACGCCCACGACGGCGAGCACGGCGCCGATGGTGGTCAGCACCGGGATGCCGACGATCAGGCCGACCACGAGGATGATGACTCCGAGCACGATCATGGTGATTCTCTTTCCTGGCAAGGCAGGCACGCGCCTGCCGCTGCGATGGGGACTTGCCTCGTGTGCCCCGGCTCGCGCCGGGCCAAACCCGCGAACCGGAGGAGAACCGTGACGCTCGGCACTCCGGTCTGTTCGAAGCCAGTGGCCGCGATGGAGACGGCGATCCCGTACAGCCCAGTACCGCTGTTGGCTACGGATCCTCATCTATCGCTTCCGGCCTGGCCGTGGCCTCGGCGCCAGGGAAAGCTGGGTCCCGTGTCGAAGCGATTCGAGGAGCCCGCGACCGTTTCGACCCTCGGGCCGCGCTACGTACGTGACCGCATGGTGGCCGGCGTGCTTCACCGGATGGCGAGTATGGCGGACGTCGCCCCCTACCTGCGGGGGCCGTCACGCGTGGCCGTGGTCCGGCTGACCGGCGAGGTGCTTTCGCGGTGCCTCGACGCGCTCGAGCCCGAAGGTCGGCTCAGTGGCGGCGAGGACGCGCTGCGACCGCGCGCGGGAGAGCCCGCCGCGGTGAGGATCGTGCTGGCCAGGGTGCTGGGCCGGTTCGCGTGGGAACAGCTGACCGAGGTCATCGGCCCGTTCGAAGTACCCCCGCTGGCCGTGTGCCGGTCCGCGGAAGCGCTGTTCGACAGTCTTGCCGAGCTGGCCCGCCCGGCCTCTCATTAAATGAGGGCCCTTAGAGAAATCCCGGACAGAAGGTTCGCGCTTAGAGTCGTTCCATGAGCGGTGCGACAGCGGATTTCGTCGCAGGGACGGCGCGGGCGATTGCCCGGTGTCCCGCCTTCGCCGTGGTCGAAGGCGAACCGGGAGCGGGCCGGACATGGCTGCTCGACGAGCTCGCGCGCCGCGAAGCCGGGGAATGCGCCGTGGTCCGGGTCCGCTGCGCCCGACGGCGGCGGCCCGTCCCGCTCGGCCCGGTGCTCGAAGCCTTGAGCGCAGACCTCGGCAGGTGGACGACGGTCGCCGCTCTGCTGTCGCCGCTCGCCGGAGTCCTCCGTCCCTTCCTGCCGGAACTGGCCGGAGTGCTCCCCGCCGAGCCGGACGGCACCGACAACCGCCACCTCGTGTTCCGGGCGCTCCGCGAACTGCTGACCGCGCAAGACCGCACGGTCCTGCTCGCGGACGACGCGGACGAAGCCGACGAGGAGACCCAAGATCTCTTCCGGTTCCTGGCGGACAATCCTTCTCCGCGGCTGGCTGTCGTCACCACTTCGGCGATCCGGGCGCATTGGCCCGTGCCGGGTGAGTCCTGGTGGCCTCCGAGATCGGGAGTGACCGCGAGACTCACCTTGGCGCCGCTGGATGTCGACGACGTCGTGGCGCTGGCCGGCTCGCGGGAGCTCGGCGAGCGGGTTCATCGACGGACGGGCGGTGTGCGCGGAGCTGTTCACGCGGTTCTCGAATCGCCTCGCGCTCCCGTGCCGCCTGCTTGGTCCGCCGCCCTCACGGCCAGGCTCACGGAAGCGGATCCGGGCTGTGCCGCGATCACCGAGACGGCCGTCGCCTTCGGCCGTCCGGCCGACTGCGCTGAGCTAGCGAAAGTGTCCGAATTGGACGGTGATGTCGTCGACCGTGCGCTGCTTTCGGCTCTCGACGCGGGATTTCTGCGCGATCTGGGCAGAGGACGGTACGCCGCACGCAGTCCTTTGGTGGCGGAGGTCGTCCACGCCGCCGTCCCCGGTCCCCGGCGGTGCCGCCTGCACGGTCGCGTCGCTCGTCTTCTCGCCGGTTCGAGTGAGCCGGACGCGTCGAGAATCGCACAGCACCATCGGGTGGCCGGTGAGCTCGGCGATTGGGTGCGGTGGACCTCGGAGGCCGTCGACAGAGCGGTGGCCGACGGCAAACCGGACGAAGCCGTGCGCCTGCTCGAAGCCGCGCTCAGAGACGACGGACTTTCCCGTGCCGACCGGGAGAACTTCGCGGTCAGGCTCAGCAGGGGAACCGCCTACGAGCTGATCAAGGAGCCGACGGTCCGGTTGCTGCGCACAGCGGTGCGGGAGTGGCCGATGAGCAAGACCGCCCGCGGTGAGATCCGGATCAATCTCGGCCGGGTGCTGATCAACCAGAGCGGGCAGATCGACGCCGGTCGCTCGGAGATCCAGCTGGCCGTCGCGGACCTCTCCGACCATCGCGCCCTGCTCGCTCGTGGCCTGGTCACGCTGGCGCTTCCGCATCTCGGCGCGATCCCGGTCGAAGAGAACCTGCGCTGGCTCGATCAGGCCGAGCGGGCCAGCCAAGGCATCCGTGACGTCGAACTGCTCGCCGCGGTCACCGCGAACCGGATGTCCAGCCGGATGCAGGTCGCCGACCCCGGTGTCTGGCAGGACGTCGGCACGCTTCCGGAGTCACCGCGTTCGGCCGATGTGCGCCGCCAGGTCTGCCGGACCTACATCAACCTCGCCGACGCGGCGGCGTGGAACGGCTACTACCCCGTGGCCAGGTCATACCTCGCGACTGCGCGGAGGCTTATCCAGGACGAGTACCAGCCTTATCTGGAGGCCTTGGCGGCGGGCACGGACCTGCGGCTCGACGTCGCGATGGGCTTGTGGACCACAGTGGACAGCGAGGCTCGTGACCTGGTCGAGCGAGTGGGCGAGGACAGTTCCCTGGCGGGGGAGCCGCTACTGGCGCTCGGCTGGTACCACTTCGGTCGAGGGCGGCGGGCGGCGGCGTTGCGTGATTTCGACGCCGCGTTCAAGCTTTCGGCGGGAAGCGTCCCCTTGCAGGCCTCGTCGTTCGCGGGACGGGCCGCGGTCCAGCTGGCGGGCAAGGATCTCGCGGGGGCGCGCCGTCTCGTCGAGTACGGGCTGACGAACGTCCGCCGCAAGAACAACTGGGTGTGGGCGGCGGAACTGCTTCCGCTCGCGGTCCGGATGCTGATCGAGGCGCACGAGAGCGAAGCCGCCGAAGCGCTGCTGGCCGAGTACCAGGAAGGGATCGCCGGGCGTGACGCGCCGCTCGCCGTCGCGGCGGACCTGTTCTGCCGGGGCTTGCTCGCCCGGTCCCGCCCCGCTGAAGCCGCCGAGCTGTTCAGTCGCTCGGCGCGGTCCTACCAAGCGTTGCCGCGACCTCAAGCGGCCGCGGGCGCGGAGGAACGCGCGGGCGAGTGCTACGCCGAACTCGGCGAGCACGAACGGCTGCTGGGCGCGCTGACCTCGGCCGAGACGACCTACCGGGCGCTGGACTCCCTCGCCGACGCTCAGCGGTGCCGCCGGGCACTCGCGGCTCACAGTCCGGACGTTCCGCGACGCGGCCGTCGCGGCTACGGCAAGGCGTTGTCACCGCGTGAGCTCGAGGTCGTCGGCCTCGCCGCGCAGAACCTGACCAATCGCCAGATCGCGGAACGCCTGTTCCTGTCGGCGCGCACCGTCGAGGTCCATCTCGGCCGCGCGCTGTGCAAACTCGATCTGCCTTCGCGCGCCGTGCTGAGTGAAGAATTGCTGCGGGACCGGATCGCCGGGTCGAAAACCGCCTGAGTCATGTGATTCAATCAATTTGACCTTTTCGTGTTCGCGTTATTTGATGAGGTCCCTTATTTTTTCGGCATACGGTTCTCAGTGATTCGAGCCGGTCGCTACTGGTGTGACTTGCGGCAAAAGTGCTGGTAGCGGCCCCGTGAATTTAATGAGTAGTCCATCGTGGACAACCACTATTGTTCTCGGCTCCCGGAAAATTCACTGTTGTCACAGCGTCGCGGCAGTCCTCGTTCTCTCCCCGCCCGCGCCGATTCCCCACCTTCAGGAGTATGCCGATGCGTGAACGTTTCCGTCCTCGACGGACCTTGGCTCTGGCCACG
Organism: Amycolatopsis thailandensis; assembly: GCF_042723255.1. NCBI lineage: Bacteria > Bacillati > Actinomycetota > Actinomycetes > Pseudonocardiales > Pseudonocardiaceae > Amycolatopsis > Amycolatopsis thailandensis. Next base: position 49,201 of record NZ_JBHXJK010000019.1, on the reverse strand, counting down.
GCCCTGTCCGCCGCAGCCCTCGTCCTGCCGTCCGCCGCCTCCGCGGGCGAACAGGCCGTTCTGAAAGGCGGTCCCGGCGCCATCCCGGGCGCCTACCTCGTCACGTTCAAACCCGGTCAGGCCACCACCGCCGACGCGCACTCGCTGGCCTCCGGCTACGGCGCGCAGGTGACCCGCACCTACGACTCGGCCCTGCGCGGCTTCGCCGGCCGCATGACCGAGGCGCAGGCCCGGAAGCTCGCCGCGGACCCGGCGGTCGCCACGGTCGAGCAGGACTCCCTCGCCCGCGCCACCGACACCCAGAACGACCCGACCTGGGGACTGGACCGGATCGACCAGAAAGACCTGCCGCTGGACAAGAAGTACGACTACGCCAACAAAGGCGACGGTGCCACCGTCTACGTCCTCGACACGGGGACCGACTACCGGCAGTCCGAGTTCGGCGGCCGGGCGAGCAGCGGCTACGACTTCGTCGACAGCGACAGTGACGCCTCCGACTGTCATGGCCACGGCACACACGTCGCGGGCACCGTCGGCAGCACGACCTACGGCGTCGCCAAGGGAGTGAAGATCGTCGCCGTCCGCGTGCTCGGCTGCAACTCCAGCGCGCCGTGGTCGACGATCGTCTCCGGTATTGACTGGGTCACCAAGAACGCCAAGAAGCCCGCGGTGCTCACGATGAGCATCGGCGGTGGCGCGACGTCCACAGTGGACCAGGCGGTGCAGGGCGCGGTCCGGGCCGGGATCACCGTCACGGTCGCCGCGGGCAACGAGGGACAGGACGCCTGCAACGTCTCACCCGCCCGCACACCTGAGGCGATCACCGTCGCCGCGAGCGACGCGCAGGACAAGCGTTCGATCTTCAATTCGTCGCAGTCGTCGAACTACGGGACCTGCACGGACCTGTTCGGGCCGGGCAGCAACATCACCTCCACCCGCAACGGTGGCGGCACGCAGCAGATGAGCGGCACTTCGATGGCCACCCCGCATGTCGCGGGCGCGGCCGCGCTCTACCTGACCGCGAATCCGTCGGCCACCCCGGCACAGGTCACCAAGGCGCTGCTCGACAACACCACCCCCGGCAAGATCTCCGACGTCAAGGGCTCGCCGAACAAGCTGCTGTACACGGGTTTCCTCGGTGGCGGCACGCCGAATCCGCCGTCCTGCGCGGGTGGGAGCAGTAATGACGACGTCGCGATCCCGGACGCCGGTGACGCCGTGTCCAGCACCGTGACCATCGGCTCCTGCGACGCCAAGGGCACTTCGGGCACCTCGGTCGCCGTGGCGATCAAGCATCCGTACTCGGGCGATCTGAAGATCGACCTCGTGACGCCGAGCGGAAAGGTCGTCAACCTCAAGCAGGCCGGCGGCGAAAGCTCGATCGATCTCTCCAAGACCTACACCGTCGACACCTCGGGCGAGAACCGTTCCGGCGACTGGAAGCTGCGTGTCCAGGACGTCTACCGCTTCGACTCCGGCCTCCTCGACAGCTTCGGCCTGACCTTCTGATTTCCTCCCCTGTGAAAGGAAACACCGTGCAGAGAAAAAGAATCCTGGGCCTGCTGGCGCTGGGCATGACGGCGTTGTCGATCCCCGTCGCGGGCGGCACCGCCGGGGCGGCGCCCCAGCCGTCCGCGTCCGCCGTCGCCCCGACCGGCGACGTCCGGATCCCCGACGGCGCCCACGCCCAGGGCATCGGCGGCGTGCCGGCCTCGGTGAAGGACTACCCGTTCGCCATCGCGGCCCTGCGTGAAGGCGGCTCGCGTCCCAAGGGACAGAGCTGCAGCGGTTCGGTCGTGGCGCCCCGCAAGGTGATGGTCGCGGCACACTGCAAGGAACTGGCAGGTGAGAAGTCCGTCCTTTATGGACTCGACGATCTGAAGAGCACCGGCGGTACCCAGCTCAAGGCCGTCGACTACCAGCTCCACCCGAAGTTCACCCAGCCCTGGAACGGCTACGACGTCGCGATCATCACCACCGACGCCGACATCCCCGTCCCCGCGGGCGGCTACGCGAAGGTCGCCACTTCCGCCGACACCGGTCTGGAGACACCGGGCAAGGACGGCTTCAGCCTGGGCTACGGCAAGAAGACCCAGAACGACAGTCCCGCCGACGTCACCCTGCAGAAGCTGACCCTGCCGATCGTCAACGCGAATCAGTGCACGGGGGTGGAGAACGGTGTCGACCCCAAGACGATGATCTGCGCCGGCTACTCCGACGGCCGCAAGACCGTGCTGCCCGGGGACAGCGGCGGTCCGTTCATCGTCAACGGCGTGGTCGTCGGCATCACTTCGTGGAGCCGCAGCGACTTCAAGTGGTACAGCGTCTACAGCCGCCTGAACAACGAGATGGGGGACTGGGTCAAGCAGCAGATCGGCGACGCGCCCAGCGCGGACAAGTTCACCCTCGCGGCCTCGCCGGGTTCGGTGAAGGTCGACCCCGGCAAGTACATCTCGACGTCGATCACGAGCAAGCCGGGCAAGAACGGCAGTGAGAACGTCGCGCTGACCGCGTCCGGGCTCCCCGACGGTGCCAAGGCGACCTTCCAGCCGTCGACCATCAAGTCGGGTGACACCGCGAAGCTGACGATCGAGACGGCGGCGGGAACACCGGAACGGGACTACACGATCACCGTGTCCGGCAAGGGCACGACCGACACCGTGACCACCACGCTGACGCTGACGGTCGGCAAGGGCGGGAGCGAGCCCGGTGACATGAAGGTGACCCTCGACCCGGCTTCGGGGACCGCTCGCCCGGGTTCGATGGTCAGCACGAAGGTTTCCGTGACCGGCGGCAGTGGTTCCATCACGCTCTCGGCCTCCGGCTCGGGCCTGCCGTTCGCGCCGTTCTTCAACCCGCAGACCATTTCCAGCGGCGGCACCTCGACGATGCAGGTCTTCCCGCCGTTCCAGGCCGGGACGTACCCGATCACCGTGACGGCGAAGGACGGCTCCGGCAAGACTTCGACAGCCACGTACACGCTCACCGTCCAGTGACCACGAAGACCACGGAGGTGATCCACCATGCGTAACTCACGAAAGTTCCTGCTGGCTCTGGGAGCGCTGACACCGTTGCTGGCGCTCGGCGTCGGGAACGCCGTCGCCGCGGAAGCCGAAGGTGTGGTGATTCAGGCGAAACAGCACTACGGCGATCAGTACATCGTGGTGCTGAAGGACGGCCTCGCGACCGCGCAGGCGTCGTCCGCGTCGCTGACCCAGCGCTTCGGCGGCGAGGTCCGGTCCACCTGGTCCGCCGCACTGAACGGCTTCTCGGTCAAGAAGATGACCGAGAAGCAGGCGCGGCGGCTCGCGGCCGATCCGTCGGTGAAGGCCGTCTACCAGGACGGAACGGCCCGCGGTGCCGACACGCAGACCAACCCGACCTGGGGCTTGGACCGTGTCGACCAGAAGAACCTGCCGCTGGACAAGAAGTACACCTACAACAACAGCGGTGAGGGTGTCACCGCGTACGACCTCGACAGCGGCATCAACCCGTCGAACCCGGAGTACGAAGGCCGGGCCAGCCTCGGCAAGGACTTCATGGGCGGAGACGGCAAGGACTGCAACGGGCACGGCAGTCACACGGCCGGCACGATCAGCAGCAAGACCTACGGCGTCGCGAAGAAGGTCAAGATCGTCGGGCTGAAGGTCCTCGGTTGCGACAACACCGGCCCGGACTCGGGCATCATCGACGCCGTCGACTGGGTGACGGCCAACGCGGTGAAACCGGCCGTGGCGAACATGAGCCTCACCACTGACGCGCCGGGTGTCGGTGACGACGCGGTCAAGCGGTCCATCGCCTCCGGAGTCGTCTACGGCATCGCCGCGGGCAACGCCTCGACCGACGCTTGCAACACCAGCCCGGCGCGGGTGCCGGAAGCCATCACGGTGAACGCGACGGACTCCAGCGACAACCGCTCATCGTTCTCCAACTACGGAAGCTGCACCGACCTTTTCGCGCCGGGCACCAACATCACGTCGCTGAGCCCGAGCAACGGCGGCTCCGCCGGAATGAGCGGGACCTCGATGGCGACACCGCACGTCGTCGGCGCGGCCGCGCTCTACCTGGCGGCCAACCCGTCCGCGACTCCGAAACAGGTCCGGGACGCGCTGGTGAACAACGCTTCCGACGGTGTCGTCAAGAACCCGGGCAGCGGTTCGCTGAACAAACTGCTCAACGTCTCGTTCATCGGCGGTGGTGGCCCGGCGCCGAAGTGCGGCACGAAGTCGAACACGACCCCGGTGTCCATCCCGGACGCCGATGCCGCCGTGACGAGCTCGGTGACGCAGGATGGTTGTGACGGCAGGGCGTCCTCGTCACTGCCGGTGAAGGTCGACATCTCACACACCTATTCCGCGGATCTGGTGCTCGATCTGATCGGGCCGAGCGGTAAGGCGTACCGGCTCAAGGGCTCCGGCGGAGTCGGCACGGCAGGTGGTGTCCACGAGACGTACACGGTGGATGCCTCCGGCGAGAACGCCAACGGCACCTGGAAGCTGAGCGCCCAGGACGTCTACAAGTTCGACACCGGCAGTATCGACGGGTTCACCGTCACGTTCTGACCCGGGGGCGAGGAACGAGGTGGGGCCGGACTTGGCTACCGGTCCCACCTCACCGCGTCCTTGTCCGGCTGCCGGTGCGGGGATCCGACGACTCCGGACACCTTGCCGACGACATCGCCCGCCCGCGGATACTCGCGAATGCCACCCTGACTCCCCGGACCCGGTTACGGTTGGCGCGTCTGATAGTCGGGCAGGGCTGGGGCTGCCCGCAGGCGGCGATGGTGGAGATGGTCTGCCGCGACACCTCAGCACCATAGATCTCGGCCAGGTGCGCGGAGATCTCCCCGGTCGTCAATCCCTTGGCGGTCAAGGAAATCACCATCTCGTCCATACCCCCAAGGCGCTTCTGCCGCTTCGCCACGATCTTCGGCTCAAACTGGCGTCCCGATCCCGACATCCTAGTCAACTGCGCACCTACCACTGGGCCATTGTCAGTGCTCTGGTCTAGCCGTTGGCTATGAGACCCCCCGACAGCGAGGTTCGGGCTCGTATCGCGAAAATGGACGAGATCGACGTCGCCGCGCACGCCACGGCCGTCGGCGCCGACCTGGAATTTCGTGGATTCGATGTTGAGATATGTCGCTATTCGGATAGGTGACGGTGGGTCGGCTTTGACTCTCGGTTCCTGGACACCTGCGACGGCTCATGCTGTTTTTGGAAGGCAACGGTCGGTCGCGGCGACACCCAATGCGCTCAAGGGTGGGTGGTGAGTTCGTTGATGTGATGTGCGAGTGCGTCGATCTGGTCGAGTAGCTGGCCGACCTCGACGTTCAGGTCGAGGTGTCGGACGTGGATGCGGATTCCGGCGGTGGGCAGGAGATGGGTTGTGCCGCTGTGGGGGCCGTCGGCGTAGATGAGGGTCGCGTCGGGCAGGTTGGCCGCGGTTGCGTAGGCGAGGGTCTGGTAGAGGTGCTGTGCGGTGCCGCGGCCAGTGTCGAGGCGGTATTTGAGTTCGCCGACAAAGCGGCAGTGGCCGTCGACCCAGCGGCTCAAGTCGGGCTGGACATGCAGTATTCGGCGCTGGTCGAGATGAAGTGCCTGCGAGTCCGAGCCTGCGGGGAAGTCTTGTTCGCTCAGGCCGAGGGCGCGCCGGGTGGTGGTGCGGACGAACTTCTCGAACACGTCGGTCATTCTGATGGCGAACCCGGGGGTGGTGATCGTTCCTGGGCCGAGTTCGGGTTCGGTGCCGATCAGTATGAGGCGGGCGAGCTCGACCGCCGGCTTGTAGTGCTCGTTGAGCCGGGTCCATTGGACTAGCGGTAAGGACCGAGGCGCCCGAGAGACCGGCGTGACCGATTCGAACGTGCGCCGTAGCCGGGCCAGCGATCGGCGAACCTGGTGCGAGGTGATCGGGATCTGTGCCAGCAGATCGAGTGCTGTACGCAGTAGCTGGTTCTCGGGAATGTCCTCGTCGTGTGACTGGTAGGTCACCGCGAGCGGGAGGTCACGACCGGGTGAGCCCCGCAGCTGTTCCGCGAAGTCGATACGGCCGCGAACTGTATGGAGCCGCTCGTGATGGTCGCGGTATCCGCGGAGCAGGCCGGTGCGGACTGCCTGGTCACACATGTGCGTGAAGACCGCGGCCATGGCGTCGGTCAACGATTCGGCGCTGTCGAGCCTGGCTTCGTTCGTCCATGCCGGATCCACGGCGTGGGTGATCAGGAACAGCACTCGTGCGATGGGCAATTTCGGGGCCACGACGATTGCGGTGTCGCCGACCATGGCCATGCCGACCCGGTCCTGGGCTCGCACGTCGTACTGTCCGTTACCGTTGTCGGTTCGCGTGACAAGGCATTTGAACGTCGTGCGCAGCACGGTGACCTCGGCCGGCGTGAGCGGTACGTCGCGCCGCTCCCGGTACTCACGAAAGTGGAGTGTCCTCATCAGTGCCGCCCGTCACCTCCTTACGCAGAGCCGTGAGCGAGAGTTCCTCCAGTTTGTGCGTCCGGCCGTGGAAGTGGTCGCGCAGAGTCGGGAGGACGGCGTGCTCCCAGATCAGTTCGAGCCAGGTGTCGTCGATCGGCGTGTTCCGGAAGAAGTGGCTCGGGCCGATGGCGGCGTCCGGGTCGGCGATCTTCTCGTTGGCTTTCTCGACAGCGTCGGCGATCCACCGGTAGTCGTGCTGGTGCTTGTCCAGGTAGCGGCGCAGTACTCCAGCCACGGGTTCGGTGTGGGGGGCGAAGTCGACGAAGTAGAACCGGCGTCGGAGCGCGCTGTCGAGCAGGGCGATCGACCGGTCCGCGGTGTTCATCGTGGCGATCAGCAGCAGGTTGGGCGGCAGCGTTATGGGCTGCTGGCGGTAGATCAAGTGGGCGGACTGATCGCGGTATTCCAGGAGGAAGTAGAGCTCGCCGAACACGCGGGCGACGTTGGCGCGGTTGAGCTCATCGATGATCAGGACGTGATCGTGGTCCGGGTTCGCGCGCGCCTGCTCGGCGATGGTGAGCAGCGGGCCCGAGATGAGAGTGAAGCCGGTTCCGTCCTGGCGGGGACGGTAGCCCTCGACGAAGTCCTCGTAGGAGTAGGTGGGGTGGAACTGCACGAGCCGCACGCGGTCCGCTGAGCCGGCGAGCCACTTGGCGAGTGTGCGGGCGACGTGGGTTTTGCCGGTGCCGGGGGTGCCCTGAAAGATCACCTGCTTCTTGTCCTTCAGCAGGGCGACGACCTTGTCGAGGAACGCCTCGTCCAGATGCAGGTCCGCTGCGACTTCACTCAGCGTACTGTCAGCCTCCTCGACGGAGACCTGTCCGGCTTCGTCAGCCGTATCGGGAGTGGCGGGGAGTTGTGGTGGCACCGCACCGGTGCCGCGGCGCCAGTCCCGGAACGCGGCGATCTCTTCCTCTGTCCAGTCCTCGGGAGGGTCGTAGGTCATCAACGCCCAGATGATCGACTGGGCGTCAAGTCGGTCACCCAAGGGGACGCCGTTGCGGCGGAACGCGTCCATGACCTGATCGAGGAAGACCAGGAACGCCTCGTACCGTTCACCCTCGGTAGCGGCCGGTTCCGGTTTGGTATGGCCGGTGAGGCGATACGCGAGATCGACTGCCCGCGCCCGCCATGGGGGATAGCGGAGGGCATCGTTCGCCCCCAGCAGCACTGACGCCAGGCTGAGCCGCGCCCCGGTCCCGTCCGCAGCGGATCGGGGGAGGCGGCTGAGGAACCGGTCCACCGACTCAGGGCCCGCGTCACCCCAAAGTTCATTGAGGACTTCCCAGCCGTCCTCGGCTCCGTCGAGCCACCGGAAGAAGTTGTCAGCGGCACGCCAATCGATCAGATTGTGTCGCCGCAGAAACGCGAGGTCAGAGGTGGTCCCCGACGAGCGGGCAGCCTGCAACGCCGCGGCGCCGGCAAGTTTGTAATCGCGTTCCTGGCCTGTGAGGTCGATCGACTGGCGTATCCGCTGGCCCCACCGGACCAGGGCGTTCCATCGGTCGTTGATCTTTCCCCAGTCCCACACGTAGGGCGACCGATAGAAGTTGACGAACTCGCCAGAAGCCCAGCGGCCGGTCGGGGCCAGGGCGTTGGCCACAGACGCGACACGAAAAGACGCCGGTTCGGAGGTAGAGCCGGCCAGCTCGGGCCAGGTCGCCTGGATCTTCTGGCGATGCTCGCGGCTCACGACGGGGGCGAACACGTCCGGGAAGAGTAGATGCTCCAGCGAGAACCGCTGGATCGCTGCACCGTTCTCCTCGAGACCGTCGAGAAGCTCAACGAACCTGCGAGGCTCTTCCAGAACCTGGCGGCGCTCGGCTCCGGGCAGCCGCTTGAGCGCCGCGACTGCTTCGATCAGATACGCGTACTGGCGCCAGCGGTAGTTGTTGTATCCCTGACCAGGATTCAGCAGACCGGACTCGAGCGTGCGGGCGAGATTCTCTGGTACGTCGTGACCGCCGTCGACGAAACCGAGCACACCCCGTATCAGTTCCAGCTTCTTCTGACCGCCGATCGCGGAGCTCCGCGCGATCAGCAAGTGCACATACAACAGTTCCGCGGCCAGCCGCACAGCACCTGGTGACGAAGTCGCCAGCTGACCCCTCAGCTTGCCGCGGAACGTGCCCTCACCCAGGTCCGGCTGGAGCACATAGTCTCGGACCAGGATCTCCGCATTCTCCAGAGTGGAAACGCGGTCATCTTCGAAGAGACTGAGTTCATCGAGCAGACATCGGTCTCGCCACAGCTGCGCCGCCGCGTACACCGGTTGAGCGGAAGGATAAGGAAGCCTCGTCCGGGTCATACCCGACATCAGATCAGAGAAGACACTGTGCCGCGACTGGCAGCGACCAGCGGGAGGCGCGCGACGACCTTCTCAAAGCAGACTCCTGACGGCAGGCACGGGCACGCTAGATGTCACAGTCGCGACCGAGCCCATGTCGCTATCCGGCAGGAACTGGAGATCCTCGGCCCCGCACGCGGTCGTTCTCACCGGCGAGCACGACTCCTTGCACGGCGACGGCGACCGGTACGCGGCCCGGTTGCGTGAAAACAATGGCCGCTCGCTCTGGTCGCGAGCGTCGTCCGTAGTACGTTTTCTTCGGGTTCGACCAGGCAGACTACGAAACAGTCCCGGTGAATGCACCGGTGCATGAGGCCCGGCTGCAGGCCGGTTGAGCAGTTCTGTGTCGGGGCGGAGCCAGCTATGTCCCCGGTGTGCGGTGAAGTCGTTGGCGCGCAGGTTATCGACGTGAATCACCTCGTCGAAATCGTGCCTCGCAGCGAGGTGTTCCACTATGGTCGTCTTACCGAGGCTGGAGCCGCCGCCGATCGCGTACATGGTCATCATCGTTGACTATCATGAAAAATGCCGGCCAACATCGCCCAGGTTGTCAGGCGACGTCGGTTTCGCGTCCCATACTCTTCTCCGAAGACCTGGCCCCACTCGCTGAAGGTCTTGTTTGAGGTCAAGACAATCGAGCCCTTCTCATATCGCTTCGAGCTGACCTGGAACACCAGGTTCGTCTTACCCGCGCGATGGCGGACCCGGTCAAGGACTCGGTCGGCCCGGGTTGTTCGGGTTACGCGGAAAAGTGCCCAGAGGCTCAACCCCAAAGTGGACCTGGTCTCGACGCTCAACGGCAGCGAGTTCACCCTCCTCGTGCCGGTCGACGACAGGTTCGCAAAGACCGCCGGAGTCCGGGCCGGTTTCCGGCGGTAACGCGCTGTCGGGCGACGATGCTCGTCGCCTCGGGCACCTGGCCCAGGGCGGTGGGTATCCCCGGCGATCGCTGGATCGGGCGAGCACCGGGGACCTGTCCTCGTCTACGCAGCGGTGGGGTCACCGCTGCGGAAAGCTGGCCTACTCGTGCTCGACGAGAAGAGCATCGACCTGGTCGCCACTGACGTTCGCGAGATTCCGGGTAGGTGCGCCGTTGTAGTGGGCAAGAGCCGGCACCACCGCGATCTCCTGGCCGCCGGTGAGCGGGACAGGGCAGATGCAGGTCGCGTGATTGAAGTTGTTGGCCGCCTGGATACCGCCTTCGGTGAACTGCTGGGTGTTGTGGTCGTCAGCTGACGCCGACGAAGCGCCCGCGAGAACCGCGCCGGTCGCGGCGAGCAGGACAGTGGCAATGCGTGATGGTTTGAACACGCATTGCAGCGTAGTGGGTGGCTCGCGGCGCACCGAACGAGTGATTCGCCAGAGCTATTCGGGGCCCGCGTCGGCCAGGTACTGGAAGTCCAATCACCGTGTCGAGTCGCGGCAGATGGTGCCCATGGATGCGCTGAATGGATCATCCGGTGTGGGGTGTTCTGCTCTGTTCGAGTGGTCGTGATTTTCTGGCGCTGCGGCTGGTGATCAGCGGGCGCTAGCGTCGGCTGGTCTGGCGGCGAACCCGCCGTCTGGGGAGCCTTCGGGCTTTTGAGGGGAGATTTTCCTTATTATGCAACGAAAATTGTTGCGGCCCTTTGTGCTGCGCACAATCAGTGCGGCCGCCGCGGGTGTCCTGGTGGCCGTGGTTCCGGCGACAGCGTCGCCCGCTACGGCCACGGAGGTCTCCGGTGGTGTGCCGTTGCCGGTGACGTGGACGCCGCCGGCGCAGGTGAACCGGACCCCGACCGGTGTCCCGGCCGATCAGGTGACCGCGAGACCCACGGAAGCCAGACCGGGTTCGGGGCCGTCGACCCAGTCGGTGACCTGCGCGACCTTTGCCCGGCTGGGAATTCAGCCGTGGTTCCCGATGGACCGGTATCCGATCTCTGACCGCACCGAGCTGCTGGTCAACCGGGCCAACGGCAACGCCGTGATCACCGATCGGGCGCTGACGGTGAAGGGCACGGGGCTGGATCTGTCGGTGAACGCGGTCTACAACAGCCGCGGCGTCATCGGCGCGTTCGGCAAGCTGTGGACGGTGTCAAGCGGGCCGGACGTCCAGCTTGACGTCAGCAGCAGCGGAGTCATCGTGCAGGACCCGACGGGATACTGCTCGGAGTATCTGAAGAATCCCGACGGCAGCTACGCCACCCCGATCGGCGGACACGCCACGCTGGTGAAGCTGGCTGACGGCAAGTACGCGCTGTCGCAGCACTCGTCGGGTGAGACTTGGTCGTTCACCGGTGCGGGGCGGCTGATCTCGCAGGCCGACCGTAACGGGCACAGCCTCACCTACCGCTATAACGCCACTGACGGCACGCTGGCCTCGATCATCGACACCCAGGGCCGTGTCACCACCGCCGCCACCGATGCCGACGGGCGTATCAGCGCGATCACCGATCCGGCGGGCCTGGTCGCCGGCGGCTACGCCTACACCGAGCCCGGCCCGGGTGGCCGCCTGTCGAGCATCACCAACCGGAGTGGCGGCAAGACCACCTTCGCCCAGGACGACATGGGGCGGGTCACGTCCGTGACACCGCCGGCGGGCGGGGCCTACACCCTCACCTACGACTCGGCGGGCCGGGTGACGCAGGTGAAGGCACCGAACTCGGACGGCGTCCCCAGCGTCACCGACTACGCCTACGGCGACACGACCACCACGGTCACCGACCCCAACCGTCACCAGAGCACCTACACCATCGACGACAAGCAGCGGCAGATCAAGGCGACCGACGCGCTCGGCCACACCAGGGCCCAGTCGTGGTCGGCGAACGGTGACGTCGCGAGCGTGACCGACGGCATGAACAACTCGGTGACCTACGACTACGACGCGCTCAACAACCTCAAGGGCGGCAAGCTCCCCACCAGCGCGACCGCATCAGTCGGCTACACCGACACCGCGCACCCGCATCTGCCCACCCAGGTGTCGGACTTCTCCGGCACCAAGGTCAGCAAAACCTATGACAGCAACGGCAACGTCAAAGCCGTGCGCTCCGATGGTCTCGGCGCCGACGTGGCGAAGTACACCTACACCGCCACCGGCCTGGTCGCGACCAAGGCCGACGGCAACGGCAACGTCACCCGCTACGGCTACGACAACGCCGGAAACTTGACCACGGTGACACCGCCCGCGCCGCTCAAGCCCAGCATCTACACCTACGACTCCCTGTCGAGGGTGACGAGCGTGACCGACGGCAACGGCGTCAAAATCAACTACGGTCACGACAAACTCGACCACATCGTCGCCGTGTCCACCGCCGACGGCACCGGCCTTGCGGCCTACGGCTTCGACGGCATCGGCAACCGCACCAGCGCCCGCACCGCGCACGCCGAGTTCACCAGCACCTACAACCGGCAGCTGCTGACCCGGGTCACCCGCACCGCCGGCGGCGCCGGCCAGCCGACGATCTACTCCTACGATCGTGCCGGGAACGTCACCGGTGTCGAAGACCCGAGCGGGCGCACCCTCTACGGCTATGACGCCGCCGACCGGCTGACCTCGCTGACCGACCAAGCGGGCAAGGTCACGAGCTACGGCTACGACAACGCCGGCAACCGCACCTCGGCGTCCCTGCCCGGCGGGAGCAAACAGACCATCGAGGTCGACGTCAGCGGGCGGCAGAAGGCGATCACCGTCACCGATTCCGCGGGCAAGTCCCTGTTCTCCAGCAGCTACCGCTACACCCGGACTGACGGCACCGACACCGGCCAGATCCAGGCCCGGACCGACTCGGCCAAGTCCACCCGCTACACCTACGACGGATTCGGCAGGCTCACCCAAGCCGGCACCCGCGGCTACGCCTACGACCTGGCCGGGAACCTCACCTCCGGCGACGGACGCACCTACACCGTCAACACCGCCAACCAGATGACCAAGGTCGACACCACCACCGCCACCTACGACGGCGCCGGCAACCTCTCGACCACCACCCCCGGCGGCCAGACCCGCTACAGCCCCACCAACCAGCTCACCTCGATCACCTCCGGCACCGACACCCTGTTCACCGCCTCCTACGACACCCTCGACCAGACCCAGCCCGACACCATCACCGAGACCACCGACGGCGCCACCACCAGCCACGCCTTCACCCGCACCGCCATCGGCGTGTCCCGCACCGTCGTCAACGGGGCCACCACCACCTACACCCACGACACCGGCGGGAAGCTGACCGCGGTCACCGACACCACCGGCAAACACCACAACGCGATCACCGACAACCAAGGCAGCGTCCTGGCACTGGTCAACGACACCGGGCAGCTGACCGCCCGCTACGACTACACCCCCTACGGCACCACTACCGCCACCAACGTCCTCGGCTCCGGCGCCGAGGCCAACCGGATCCGCTGGATCGGCACCTACCAGCTCGCCTCCGGGCTCTCCCTGACCGGATACCGCCACTACAACCCCGTCTACAGCCGCTTCACCCAAACCGACCCCACCGGCCAGGAACCCAACGACTACGCCTACGCCCAAGGCGACCCCATCAACAACAGCGACCCTTCCGGCGCGAAAGCCAGCAAGGGGTGTATCGGAGCTGGCGTCGCCGCGATCTTCGGTCTCGTCGGCGCGGCGGCCGCGGTCGCCGGAGCCGGAGCGACAGGAGGAGCCCTGGTGCCCGTCGCCATCCAGACCAGCATCACCGCCACAGGTGCGATCACCGGCACGGCAATAGCCTGTAGCTGAGCGAACCAAAGCCAACGGACCGAAGAAAGGATGGCAGCCATCGACAAGAAGATCACCGGTCCCGCGATAGCAGGAACAGTGTCCGTCCTGTTCGCCCTCTTCGCTTTCCTGTACCTGCGGAACCTCTACGTCAACATCATTGCGGTAGCAGGTCTCCTGGCAGCGATCTACACCTTCTGGCACTACTACCGCCACCAGCGGCAAGCCCGCTCCTAGCCGGACGTCGGGGTCCCGATTGCTCAACAGCTGCGGGACCCCGACGCAAACGAAAAACCGCCCTACTTTGGCGAACTTGCCAAGTGGGCGGTGTTTCGTCGATGTGTAGCTAAGGGGCGTGCTCCAGGAGCATCATGACGAGACACGCCGCGCGTTGATCGATCTCCCCGGGATCGCCGACGTGATCATCGTGTCGCGCCCAGGGGTGCTTCCGCCAGTAGACGAGGGGAAAGCCGTCCGCACGTGGCAAACGTTCAAAGCGGTTGGTGTCAGCCCCGAAATCCGGGGCCGGCACCTCGCGCTTTTCAGACGGCGGTCGGCAGCGTCGGCGTGATGGTGACGCCGTTGATATTCCTGTTCGCAGGGGATGGCGACCGCTTAAAGAACGCCGACCGCCGACCGAGCTGTATTGCGATGATCGCATCCCAGGACCAAAGCGATCAACCGACGAATACTCGCTGACTACGAACAGACAACGCCCGGATGTCAAGCAATCCCAAGTCGCCCTGAAACCCTCAGGATCACGTGATGCCGCGCCTGTTTCGCCGGTGTCACCAGCTACTGTATCGCCAGGTCTGGACCGCCTGGTTGGTGCAGCTCCACTGCTGCAGCGCCGCACCAGCGCCACCCCAGTTCTTGTCGTCCACGCAGAGGCCGCCCATGGCGCTGGGTTGGGATCTCTACGGGATTGTGTGGCTCGTTCTGGGGTTGACCGACGAGGGCCCGATGGATTGGAGGAACTGGGGCAACATCGGGCTCGGCACGTTCTTGCTGGTGGGAAGCTGCTATTACTGGACTCTGTTCGTGCGCAGGCGCCATAAAGATCGCTGACAATCGTCGTGGACTCGACACTTGGCCTCCTATAGCCGCTTGCCACGCGACTGCCCTGCCGCACCTGTCTGAGCCCCCACGATCCCACTCGGCACAGGAATGGAAACGGCTCGTCATTGACGCGACCGCGACGTCGTGGAGCTCGATGTCGATGTGCTGGGAGACCTCGCGCAGTGTGGCGAAAGCCTGCTCTGCGTTCCAGTTGCGTAGCAGGATGATCATGCCCTTGGCCTGCTCGATCACCTGTTGCGAGGTGAGCGCGGTGTTGAACGCTCACCCGACTGTTTTTACGCATGATTAGCCGAACGAACCGGTTGCCATACCTGCGTCCTTGATCGTCTCGGCCCTCGGTGACCTGGTCGGCGTCCACCGCGAGTTCTCACGCGACGTTCGACGCGATCAGCCTCGGCGGTGGAACGTCCGGAGAGGCGACCATGCCGCGATGTGCAGCCGCAGGCAGGGCGGCTGCACATCACCCTCAGGTGCTCCAGGAACCCGGATCATTCCACGGCGCTGTCATTCGGGCTTTTCGGGAAGCTGGACGTCCTTCCGCTTCCGGCGTTCGAAAGTGTTTGTCAGCAGTATCACGGTCAACTCGGCCGCAGGCGCCCCCATGAGTTGCAGCAGATCGCGTACCGACCCGGATTCGAGCAGAAGATTGCCGGTCATTGTGGTTACGCAGAACATGATCAGGACGATGATTCGTTGTCGGCTTGTACGGTCCATGCCTGTATGTGTGCGGAAAACCGCCGGTCTGCCCGAAACCGGCGGACCAAAGCGTGTAACACCCGAACGGGCTACGAATCAGCCGATCGAGTGAAGTTCCGGGTAACCGGGAAAGGGAACGATTTCGCGGCGCACCTACTCCGTGAATGCCGACTTACTCCATGGAGGAACGCTGTGACACATGTCCACGATCGGACGGGTACGACACCGGCCGCGGCCGAGAGCGGCGATCACGCGGACGCGGCCCCCGGAACCCTTGACGAGCATCGAGGGTTCGCCCGGGAGGTCGTCGCTTTCACCACCGCTCCCGAGGGCGACCGCGCCCTGGCTTTCGAGCGGATCATGGTGTCCCACCAGGACTATTTGATCAATGGACAGATAAACAGGAGGAGCGCCCCGCGCCGAGACCTACGGTAACCGGACTTCCCACGGCACGGTTGTTTCTGGTGTTCGCTTGTGGATTCTCCGACGGCGTCGGCAGAACTCTGTTCCGTCCTCGACGTCCGTTCTCCAGGGATCCATGGAGACGACTGCGGGGATGGTCACGGTGCGGCGCTTGGCAAGGGACCGCGCGGGCGTCGGATCACTTGCCCGGCACCCGCGCTTTCCCGGACACACAGCTGTCCACGAAGTAGTCCCCATATAGTGAGAGCCAGTCCGCTGTGGAGCTGTACGGCTCGTCCCACGGTGCGCCACCGGTGAAGCGTTTGAGGTTGTTCAAACACGCCTCGGGCGTGGGAAACGCGAGCTCGGCGAGCAGCGTGACGTGTGCCTCGGCTCCTAGCTCACCCGCTCGGCGTAGCTCCACTACCTTCTGTTCCTCGCTCATCATCGTTATCGCCGAGCACGACGAGACCAGCAGCACCATCGCACCAGCCGCCACCGCAGCCACTGTGCGCCCCCATGTCGTTGTCATACATACAAGTCAAGCAGCATGGCCTCGTCCGCGGCCACAGGAAGTCATCCTCGACACCCTCAACGTCCTCGTGACCGTGTCTGTCCGGAAATACGGAGGCGAGCAGTGCCCGCACCGTCGGGATTCCGGCGAGCTGCGGTTCTGTTCCCGCTGTGTCCTCCACTGTCGCTGGAGGGAGCGAGTGTCAGCCGGGCGGCATCGACAGGTGTCGACGCAACGGACGGATGCACTAACAGCCGCGGCGTAGTGGGTAACGGTCGGTTGGCCCGTGCCGGCGGCCGTTCGCCCGCCACCGCGGTGGCGCTGAACTCGAGGAACCGAAGACGTCACAGTCGCTTCCGCCTGTGCCGTCCCTGGTCCTGGGCGGTCAATCACCAAGAGCGCGTGGTGCACCTAGACGAGCAGGCTGCGCTCCGGCGAGGTTCAAGTCCCGGACCCGTGAGGCAGGCGAGCTTCGAGGTGGGGGCGAGGACGGCGAAGTCGTCGGTCAGGTGAGTGAGCGCGAGGTAGCTGCCGGAGACGGTGGCGTCGCCGTATCGGGCGAAGACCGTGGGGACGTGTCGGCTGTGGGCGGGAGATAGTGCCCAAGCGCGACGGCGAGCACTCCGATCTGCTGGGTCAGGTCGAGAAGAGCGCGACCCGGCGGGGACTTGAGGACGTCAGCAGGGCGTGTGACCTCGGCCTGCGGCGCGGCGGCGTGTTGGTTCCCGGAGAGGAGAAGTTCACGGTGGGCGAAGGCGACGGGTTCGTAGACGACGTGGCTGGCGGGGTCGACGGCTTGTGCAATTTCATGAACGTTCCCGACAGTGGGATACCGGAGCCCAGGTCGAGGAACTGACGTACCCCAGTGTCAAGCATGAACCGCACGGCCTGGCGCAAGAAGACCCGATTGCGCCGGGCGACCTTGACGACCTCCGACTGGATGGCGATCAACCGCTGCGCGATGGCCCTGTCAGCGGCGAAGTTGTGGGCGCCCCGAGCAGATAGTCGTGCGGGCGGCGGTCGTGAGTGCGGCTACGGACCTTCAGAGCTCGCGGCGGTGCTGGATGACCCACTCGGCGACCAGTTGCAGTTTCATGTTGGCGGTCTGGGAGGACTCGAAGAGCAGGCGGAAGGCTTGGGTGTCGTCGATGTCGTGGCGGTGCATGAGGATGCCTTTGGCCATGCCGATCGTGTCGCGGTTCTCGACCGCGAGGTGGAGGCGGGCTTCGGTTTGCGCGCCGACGAGGGCGATCGCGGCGTGGGCCGCGAACAGCCGCCCGTCGTCGTCAGCCTGGTCGCTGAAGGCGTCTCGGGCGCGAGCGTAGAGGTTCAGAGCGCCGAGTGTGTGTTCGGAGACGAACAGCCGGTAGGACAGCATGGAACGGATCCCGGTCTCGGCTGCCGCGGGGGTGAACGCCGGCCAGCGCTGCTCCGCGGTGAGGTCGCCGGTGCGGAAGATCAGGTGCTCGGTGATGGCGTCGAGGCAGGGGCCCTGCCTGGTCCGGTATTGCAGTTCGTCGATGGTGGACACGACCTCGCTGGTCGGAGCGACGGTCCGGATCCGGTGTCCGGGCTCGACGAGGGAGATCCCGGCGTGCTCGGTGCCCGGGACGTGGTCGACCGCGGCTTTCACGATCGCGACGAGGGTGGATTCGACGTCCGGCTCGGCTTGCAGGGTGCGGGCGATCCCGCCGAGCACCGTGTTCAAGCCGTCGCCGGCGGCATGTTCGTGATCGTACATCGGACCCCTCCGCCCGCTGTGACGAATGATCAGTCTAGCGAGGGATGTTGCTGGCCTTGAGCCTGCTCGGCGCACGCTGTCCGTGACACAGCCATGGGTGGACCCTTCCGACTGGATCGTCCTGTTGCGCCGGGTAGGCCGGGCCGGCGCTCGATCAGCTGCGTGGTGCTGTGCGCGGACACCGGCCACGCTCAGGAACGTCACTGCGTGCAGATCGATCCCGATCACCTGGCTCACCACACCCGCTGCAGCGCCTGGTCTACCGCCGAGTCGAGAAAGTAGAGGGGCGTCGCCAGGAAGGGGACGATGGTGAGGTCTTGCTTTCTGGCGATCCGGATGTGTTTCGGTGCTCCTTGCCAGAGCAGGTTTTCCTCGGGGGCGAGGGTGAAGGGGTCGGCAGGTACGATCGCGCTCTGCAACCTTGGCACCAACCACAGCTGCAGCGGCGACCACCGGTCGGCGCTGTCCTATCGCGACGGTGAGATGAGCCTGGTGTCCCCTACCGGTTAAGTGAACGCCCGACGGCTGTGTGGTGAATGCCCGGCTGAGCGTGTAGCGCGGCCGGTGGGCATCCGATGATCAGGACAGATGGCCGAGGGGGAGGGCACGATGGTCCGTCGCGCGCTGGTGTGCTTTCTGCGTTTTCTCCTGGTGTTGTCGCTGACGGCGGGTGTCGTGGCGGCGTTGCCTGTCGGGACCGCTTCAGCTGTGGGTGATGGGGGTGTGGACAAGCCGCTCAACAGTGTCCCTGATCAGCCTGATGTGGATCCGGCGAAGGTCTCGGTTCCTTCGGAGGAGACGCCGAAGCTGCCGCCGGCGGGGTCTGCGGCGCGGAAGTCGGTGGATGACGCGCTGGCGGCACGCGATGAGGCTGCGGCGCGTGTTCGGCAGAAGCTGACGCCGGTGCGGGTGGAAGGCGCAGCAGCCCGGCCTGTCGAGGTGAATGCGGCCCAGCGTCAGGCGGTTGCGCCGTCGTGCGGCGACGGGGGGCCGCCTTATGACCTGAAGTGGGAGAACCTGGGCGTCACCGTGCAACCGTTCTTGCCTACTGGTGGCCGGGTGAAGCTCCGGCTGACGATGGTGGGGGCGGGAGACTTGCCTGCGGGGGCGGCTTTCGTCAGTTATCACCTGGGTGGTGCGTCCGGGTTGCCGTGGGTGAAGTACGACGGGAACCCCTTGCAGGACATCACGGTTCCGTTCAGGCAGGGGCAGGCGCTCGAACTGGAGGTGCCGCTGGCGGGTTTGAAGCCGGGCAGCCATTTCGTTGCTTGGGACGTGTTCGTCAAGGGGTATGGCTGGCTGAGTGAGAAAGGTGTGTGTTCGCTCAGCGTCTTCTACAACGTCGCGAACCGTGCTCCGAATATCAGTGTGCTCGGCCCGCCGAACGGCGGAACCACCTTAAGTCGCTCGCCATCTCTGGCTGCGGTCGCGAACGATCCGGACGCCTTTCCCTTCGCCAATCCTCGCTACCTGTTCACGGTGTGCTCCGACAGGGAGATGACAACGCGCTGTAAGACGAGTGGCTGGCAGGATCACTGGGCGTTTCAGGTGCCGGACGGATACGCCCGTTGGAACGATACGCTCTGGTGGAAAGTCGAGGTCACCGACGGTGCTCTGAGCACTGTGACCCCGGCGATGGCGGTCATCGTGGTGCCGCCCGCTCCGGATCAGTGGCGCACCGTCGGCAGCGGCATGAACCTCAGTACGGTACGCGGCACGGTGCTGCCGTTCGGCATGTACACGCGCCAGGCCGTGGATCTCGAGGTGCGGACCGAGTCGACTCCGAAACTTCGGGTGAGCCGGGGTTACTCGAGCGCGGCGACCACCGCCGGTCTCGTGGGCGCGATGGGCCGCGGCTGGATGAGTTTCTTCGATTCCCAGGCCAGCTGGAACACGGCGGAACAGTCGTTGACGATCACCTATCCTGACGGACGGCAGCAAGTATTCGGAAAGAACCCCGACGGAACTTTCGCAGCCCGAGGCGACACCGGATCCAGCAACACAGTGAAGCTGGTAAGCGGGGTCTACGAAGTCAAGGCCGGCGACGGCGAAATACTGCGTTTCGATGCGACCTACGGTCAGCTACGAGAGATCGTCGTCCGCCCCGCCACCTACAACAAGATGATCAGCATCACCCGCGACGACAAGGGGCGGATCGTCGGTCTCGGACAGTACAACTCCGGACGCCAAGTGTCCGTCGAATGGTATCCGCCAGGCGGTGAAGGAAACTGCCGCAGCCGCGAACTGATCAAATCAATCACCGGCGAGGCACCCGCGCCGGGTGAGGCACCCATCCGCGTCGAGTATCACTACACGGCGTGCGACCGCCTGGCCGAGGTCTGCCAGGTGGGCGTCGGGTGCGAAAAATATGCCTATGACGACCAGGCCCGGCTGATTGGTGGCGCGACGCGAGCCGGCCGTCCACTGGACCGGGTCACCTACCGTGCGGTGGGATCGCCGGAGGTCTCGCGTGTCGACACTGCGGCGGACTCCGACCAGAGCACCACCTTCACCTATTACAGCCTGCCGCTCTCGGAGCCGGCTCAGTCGGACTACCTCCAGCACGTGAACCGCCGAGGCGGGAGAACGGTCCAGACCTTCGACGGCAAGGACGAGACCTACCTGTTTGACGAACTCAACCGGCTCTACGAACTGGATCACGCGCCGATACGCGCGAACCCGCAGACGGTGGTGTACCGATACTGGAACTACAGTCCCTACACCGGACGGCTGGAAACCTTCTTCGACGAGAAATTCAATACCACGCACATTATCCCCAACCCGAACGGCGATGTGGCCACGCGCTGGACGAATCGGAAGGTCGACGACGTCGTCGGCGCCAATTACCGATACAATTACACCGCTCCGCTGGATGATCCGCGATACGGAAAAATGCTCACGAGTTATCCATATGATCAGTCCACCAAGCCGTATGAACCGGAAACTTACGACTACGCAGCGCATAATGGCCTCCTTGTCTCGAAGACCATGGCGCACGAGGCGGGTGCTCCCGCAGGAGTGGAACAGTACAACTACACGCAGGGAACGGAAGCGCCTGAGGATCTCCTCTTCAGCGTGACCAACGGGTCGGGCACCGTGATCTACGACCGCAATCGCGCAGGCGACGTGACCGGGATCCGCAACACCGTGACGGGAGCACGTACCGGATTCGAGCGGGACAACCTCGGCCGGATGACCGCCAAGATTGAGTACTCCGCGGCGTTCCCACAGGGGGCCCGGACCTCGTACCGCTACGACGCGGCCGACAATATCGTGGGCGAGGTCTACCCGGAGACCACTGACGCCGTGACCGGCGAGAAACACCAACGCGTCGTAACCCGAGAATTCGATCCGGATGGGTTGCTGCGGTCGGAGAACAACGTCGACACTCCGGCTTCTGCCCGTTGGCGGGCCGCGCATCCCGACCAGACGGCCGCCGACCCCTATACGCGGACGACGACCTTCCGCTATCACCCCGACGGAAAACTCGCCGAACGTGTCGGTCCGAACAACGCGAGTTTCAGCTACGAGTATCACCGGGGTCTGCTGGAGAACGTATGGCGACCGGACGGCAATCTCGATGTTTACCTGTACGACGCGAAAGGACGTCTGACCACCGTCGAGCGCCGCAGCACTGACGGCGTGATCCGGCCCATGGCCAAGTACGGTTACGACCCCGCGGGGTACAAGACCTCCGAGATGGACTCGGCAGGACGGGTCACGCGCTACACCTACAGCTGGGACGGAATGCCTATCCGCGCCGCCCGGGTCGTCCCGGCCACCGCGAAGGCACCCGAACGGGAGATCGAGCTCTGGAAACGTTCCTACGACGCGCTGGGCAACGTCACCTCGGAAACATCGGCTGCAGGAACCCAGACCACCACGGGCAAATACTCCCCGGCCGGGAAGATGCTCGAGCAGACACTCGACCCGTCCGGTGTGAACCGCAAAACCACCTACAGCAACGATCTGTGGGGGAGGCCCGTCCAGATCGCGGTGTCGGACAAGAACCGCACCCAGACCACAAAACTGATCTACGACGCCGGTGGCCGAGTCATCGAAACCCGGATCGTCACCAACTCGGGCGATCTCGTCACGAAGAAGACCTACGACGAGTACGACCGCGTACTCACCATCACCGACCCCCGCGGAGCCGCCAGCGCTCAGCCGGGGGCCTACACCTCCGCTGTCCGCTATGACGAGATGGGCCGTGTCGTGGAGGAACGAGGGCCACCACGCGAAATCGAGAATCATGGGCAGTCCGCGACAGTCCTCACCCCGATCACGACACGGGGCTACAACGCCTTCGGCGAACAAGAGCATCTGCGCGACGCCCGTGGTGGCGTCACCACCGCCGAACTCGACAAGCTCGGCCAGACCGTCGCGCTGCACAGCCCGGTCTATCAGCCCGCGGGCAAGCCGCCGACCGATGGCGTCGTCCGCTACGAATACAACCAGCTCAACCAGATCACCAAGAAGATCGATGCCGTGGGTGGCGAGATCACCTACGCCTACGACCCCTACGGCAATGTCACCACCCAGTCGGGACCGAAGGTCGGAGACGTCGTCCCGGTCACCACATTCACCTACGCCCCGGGCGGTCTCGTCAGTCGAATGACCGGCCCGACGGGCGCAACCGTCGAATTCGAGTACGACGTGTTCGGGCACGTCACCACGAAGACCAACGTGGTGCGCGTACCGAACGGCCCACCGTTGCGCTACAGCACCACATCCGTTTTCGACGACGCGGGCCGGATGACCTCCCAGACCGATCCGGCGAACAGGACCACCCGCTACAGCCACAACGCCGTCGGTGAAGTCACCGGCGTCGACCCAGGCAGCCACGGGGACCAGACCTTCGAATACGACTTCGCCGGCAATGTCGTGCGCCAGACCGACGCCCTGGGCCGCGCCCTCACCACGACCTATGACCAAGTAGGCCGCCCGACCACGACCACTGTCATCGGCGCCAAAGGCGAACGACTGCCCGGCGCCACCACCGAATACGACCCCGCGGGCAACCCCATCGCCGTCACCACGCCCGAGGGTCGCCGCACCGAACGAACCTACGACGCGGCCAACGCCGTCCGGTCGATCGTCGAACACCCCAGTGTCGGCACCGCGGTGACCACCACCTTCGGCTACGACCTCGCCGGGAACCGCACCCGCGTCACCGACGCCCGCGGCAACAGCACCTGGCAGACCTACACCCTGGCAGTTGCCCGAACGGGAAATCGATCCAGCGACACCGTCGTACCCGGCCGAGGCCGACCGCACCAGGGCGATCACCTACGACTCATCCGGCCTGCCCGTCACCGAGCGGCGTCCTGGCGGCATCGTCATCCAGCGTACGTTCGACCCGGCCGGAAACCTCACGGATGAGACCGGCGCCGGGCCGAACACCCCCGCCGCCACCACCAGCGTTGCCTACGACCTCGCAGGACGCGTCATCTCCGCCGGCCACCCCAAGGGGCGGCAGACGTTCAGCTACGACGACCGTGGACTGCTGCTCGACTCCGACGGACCCGCCGGAAAAGCTGCATTCCGTTACACCGCCGCGGGACAGACCAGCGAGCGCACCGACGTCACCGGAATGACCGGCTTCACCTACTACGACACGGGTGCCGTCCGCACGCAATCGAACCCGGACACCGGTGGCACCCTGACCTATCTCTACGCCGCAGACGGGCAGCTCGACACTCAGCAACTCGGTGTAGTGGCCAGCCGCAAGATCGAGTACGACGCCTTCGGCAGGCTCTCGAAAGACAGCCTCACCAAGCCCAGCGGCACCGTCGACACACTCACCTACACACTGGACCGCGACAACAAGATCACCGGGAAGTCCAGCGCCGCCGACCCCGCCTACGGCGGCACCTACGACTACGACCGCGCCGGACGGCTCACCGGGTGGAACCCCCGAAACGGCGCGCCCGCCGAGACCTACGAACTCGATCAGGTGGGCAACCGCCTGTCCACCACCGTCACCTCCACAGGCGGAGCGCCGTCCGTGGCCGAACGGTCGACGTTCGACGCCCGCAACCAGCAGACGACACGCGAGATCCCGGCGAAGGCGACCACCGGATACACGTATACGGCGCGCGGGACCCTCTCCCGCGAAACCACCACACTGGCCTCTGGCACGAGCTCGGCGACCGACACGATCTTCGACGCTCTGGACCGCGTGACCAGCGACCGGGGCACACAGTACGAATACGACGCACTCAATCGCGTGGCCAGCCGTAATGGTGTGTCCTTCGCCTATGCCGACGGCAATGACGACCCGATAGTCGCTCCCGCGACCGACCCGGCTCAGACGGAGACAGTCGGTCGTGACCTCAAAGGCAAGGCCACAAGCGTCAAGACGGCTCAAGGCTTGACGATCCCCTGGGCGGACGCGCATGGTGACATTCGCGCGCTCGTCGACCCCGCGACCGGCGATATCCGCGCTCGCAAGACATTCACTCCGTTCGGCCGCTCCGGTGAGGTGAGCGGGCCACCGAGCACGTTGGGATTCCAAGGCGACTGGACCGATCCCGGTACCAACAGGGTGTCGATGGGAGCCCGGTGGCTCGACACCGATACCGGCCGATTCACCAGCCGGGACACCGTCCCGCTCAGCCAGGACAGCGCGGCGGGCACCAACCGGTTCAGCTACGGCGCCGGCGACCCCATCAGCACCATCGACCCGACAGGTCACACCGCCTGGCCGTGGGATCTCGGACTGGGCGGTGCCCTGGACGACATCGGCCGTGCGATCGGGAGTTGGGGCGACGACGCGGCGGCCCTGGGGAACTGGATCTGGGGCGGAGTCAAAGCCGCGGGCGAATGGGCGTCGAGACTACCGCCCTGGGTGAAGATCCCCGCCAAATTCGGCAGCAGAGCAATCCCGTATGTCGGGTGGGCGCTGCTCGGACTCGACGTCATCGACATGCTCGACACGGCCGAGTACAGCAGTGCCCGCGCGGTCGAGATCCCCGCCATCGCGAAGCCGTACGTCGTTCCGATCGTCGCCCCCGCGCCGCCACCGGTACCGCCGCCACCGCCGCCGACCATCGTCAAGACGGTGACCAAGCGAGTCCCGGTCACCTGGATGGAGCCGGAGAAAACCACCTACGTTCCTGGCTACCGGATCACCAGCTACACCCAGCACATCGACACCTACCAGTACACCACCATCTACTGGTCCAACGGCGCCGTCGTGCAACTACCGCCCTTCCTCTCGGAATGGATGACGGTGAGCTGGTGGGAAGCCATGCCCACCATCGACCCCGGCAGAGCCGAACAGGTCCAGGTCGGCACCAGCGCCGATGACATCGCCGGCCATGTAGAAAGCCAGCAGCCACAGGAACATCTCGGTGGCTGCGGTTTACAAGGCACTGAAGTTGACTGCCTCGGCGAAGCCCTCGCACCCACGATGGGCGGCTGCTTCACCCTGGTCGACACCATCAGCGCGTGCTACCCGGACACCCCCAACCCGCAGGCGAACCAAGGGGGAGAGGAGCAGCGGTCCACCCATCAGGGGCCAACACCTGTACCGCAGCTCAACACAGAACTCGACGACTCGTGCGCGAACGGTGGTCAAGCACGCAGCGACGGGACCAGATCGGCACAGACCTGGACCAACTGCAACCTCGACATCGACGAACTCAACGGCGGCCACGCCATCGAGAGACATGTGGGCAAAAGTGACCAGTACTTGATCGGCCGTAAGGATCAGCCCAAGGCGTCGACCTTTCCCGACCTTGACAGTGCCAAGCGTGCCGCGACCCATAACCTCAATGAGAATTGGGCTCAGATACAGTGGTGGCTCAAGCATTCGATCGTCAATAAGATTGCGATCGAATCACTGCTCCCTTCCGGTGTTTCGGGTCGAGTATACTTGCGCAAAGAGGATCGTTTTGTCTCCGCGGTCGGAGTGAAGACGGTGCTTGTTCGAGATCCGAACATGCCGGGAGGTTTCCTGATCTTGACCAACTATGCGACATAGTGAGGGGATGAATGCTCGGATACTTGGCCTCCGTTTACTTTCATCAAGATCATGATCTACATGGAGGGAGTGCGGCCGAAGTTGTAAGAACTTTCGTAAAGGAGGAATCATTCGAAGTTTCGAACCAATTGCTCTTGGAGCTCGATGAACTGAAGAAAAGTGACTTGACGGAAGATATGGCGCGCCAGCTGTGGCTGGATGAGTACGACGCACAGTACGAGCCCGATGTCAGGGATGGAATCAGCTACCTGGAATGGTTCGATCAAGTTCGAAGAGAGGTGGAAGGTCAGTTGGCTCGCGAGAGTCAGGGGTGACGGAGGGGTGGGCCCAGCGGATCACGGCGTGTCAAAGATTGGACTGTGCGGACAACTTCCTCGGAGGCGGTCGGTTACGCAGTTAGATCGGGAAGTGCCAGCCCAGAATTTTGGTCTGCCTATCTGATCGGTTCCACGGGTTCACGCTGCCTGCGGGAATGCGGGAATGCGCGATGTCCGGGATGAGTCCAGACCGCCATCCACTGCGGAACCGAGCGCTAGCCCTCCCGCGCGGGGGAAACGCTATGCGCTGTTGGCAGCGACCGCAGGTTAAGGGGCCAGTCCCGCTCATCCGCAAGGGCCGGAAGAGCGCTGAGGGCAACGACGAATCTGATGACCGGGTTCCCTCCGGCGATGAGGAGGCGAACCCTCTGGAGGTTGACCCGTAGCAGTATCGCGGCAAGGGCGGATTGGAGGGTGTCACCCCTGGTCCGGGGGGATCGGTCTGCCTTCGGCTAGAAGACGTTCGAAGCCATCACTGTAGGGAGTCCGGACCTCCGTGGAGCCCGGTGCGGGGATCTGCACGGCGTCGTGGCGGTCCTGTTCAGCCAGGCCTGCCGCGGCGGTTGCCCGCCGTAGACCGCGGGGTCGACGGCCGTGCAGTGCTGCTCGATCCACTGCCGCCGCGACATCCCGGCGCCGCCGTTCATGTCGGGCATGCCGCGGTCGCTGCCGGATCCGCTCAGGACGTACTTCAGTTTTCCTTCGGTGGTCCACTGCTGGAGCTGGCCGACGGACGGGGAGTCGTCGCTGCCGAGGAAGCCGCCCATGCCGATCACCGTCTCGTCCGAGCCATGATGAAACCGGCGGCCATGACGGCGGAGCCGTTGACCGCCAAGGTGATCTCGGCGGTGCCGCGGTGCTGTTTGGTGTAGTCGAGGATCCGCCGCTGGTCGTCGGTGAGCTGCCCGTTCATGGCGTCGGCCATGCCGCCACCGGGTGGCCGCCCGGTTCCGCCGCCGGGCGGCGCGGGGAAACCACCACCGGGCTGGGGCGGTCGTGCCCCGGGACCGCTGGGGAAGTCGACAGGACGTGAACGAAGACACGCCAGAACTATCCGGCGCGATCAGTCAGCAGCACCGGAAGATCACTTCATAGTGGACCCCGGGCTCACTGTTCGTCGCTCGGACACCGTGCCGTGTTCCCTCACTCGTGCGCAGCCCGCGCCCGCCTCAGAAGCACGAAGACAGACGCAGGGTTTCTGACAGCGGCTCGGGCATCGCGTCCAGCGGCTGGGCTGAGGGTGGGCGGCGCGGTGGCAAACGAGTCTGGGTGACCGGTCTGCTGCTCGGCCCCCACCCGTGCCAGATCGCCGAGAGGCTGCCGGATACGGGTGGGGCATGAGGTTCAGGTCAGTTTCCGACGACGCGATCCACGGCGCTGCCGTCGATGGAGACGGTGTCCCGGTTCGGTCGGTTGGTCTTGTAGTTGCCGAGAGCCGGAACGACCGCGATCTGCTGGCCGCCGGTGAGCGGAACGGGGCAGATGCACGTGGCGAAGTTGTGGTTGTTGGCCGCCTGGATGCCGCCCTCGGTGAATTGCTGGGTGTTGTTGTCCTGGGCCAGCGCGGGCGTGGCGGAGATGAGGGCGGCGCCGGCGGCGGCGAAGACTGAGGTTTGCGATACGTGATGGCTTGAACACGCATGGCAACATAACAGTAGGGAGACCGCGCCTCTTCGTCCACCTCCAGGGAGGTGAGGCGGGAAAGCGTCATCGATCCACCGTCCGGCGGGTTGTGTTCGGTGGCCGGGCGGCGGGTTGCGGCGCTGGAGGGGGTGGAAGTGATGGTGCCGGCGGCAGCGGGGTTGACGGTGATCGTCACTGCGGCCGAGCCGGACACGGCGACCGATTCTCGTCAGGCGCATTTCCCTAGGTGTGAACTCACAGCGGAGGGCAGGGCCTGTCGCCGAGAAGTGACGCTGGTGGCTGCCGTTGCCGCACGAGGTCTGCTTCACCCTTGGGCGACCCTGCACGCGTCAGTTGGAGCACAGGTGGTGCATGCCGAAGCATGATCGCCCAAGTGGTGGTGATCGCGTCGCTCCCGGCTCGGCAGGCGTGCAGATGAGCTGGTGCCTGAGAGAGTGGCTCTCGAGATCAGGGCATCGTCAGGCTCTGGCGCATAACGAAGAGTGGGTAAAGGTATGGCTCAGGGCAGTGTGAAGTGGTTCAACGGCGAGAAGGGCTTCGGCTTCATCGAGCAGGACGGTGGCGGGCCGGACGTGTTCGTGCATTACTCGGAGATCCAGGGCAACGGTTACAAGTCCTTGGATGAGGGGCAGCGGGTGGAGTTCGAGATCGGCCAGGGCCAGAAGGGACCGCAGGCCCAGCAGGTCACCGCGATCTGACATCACGGTTGCGGAGGTCCCTGTCCGATCTAGGCGGGGACCTCCGCGACCGTGTGATGTCCGGAACTGAGAACGGCGAAGCCGCACACTGGCTAGTGGCGTCGTCGGCTGAGTGACATCTCGATGACGACGCGGTTGGTGCGGATGGGCAGGCCACGTTCGAGGCGCAGGTCTGGATCGGTCGCAGGACGGCGTGGTGGCTGGCGATGATCGCGCAGGCGGTGCCATGCGAGTGGGCAGTGCCTTCCCGGTAGTCCTCGCTGAGGTCCGCCGCCTTCTCCGTAGCCAGGGTGAGTTTTGTGACGGCGTCGCGGAAAGAGTCTGCGAGCAATCGGGTGCGTGGCGCTGCGTGAGGGGCGTGCGCTGTGTGTGCCGAAGGAGAAATACCCAGTGGTGTTACGTTCCTGGAGCAGTCCATGTGACCCCATTTGGCGGGAGTGGGACGGCGTGCTCCAGATTTGCTCCAGCCACTGAACAGTAACTGAAGTTCGCCGTGCCAATTCTCAAAGTGAGGTGGAACGGAAAAAACCGCCCTACCTTGGCGTACTTGCCAGGTGGGCGGTGTTTCGTCATTGTGGAGCTAAGGGGACTCGAACCCCTGACCTCCTCACTGCCAGTCTGGTTCGATCAAGGCGCTGACCTGCGGTTATCGAGAACCCGCTGGTCGGCTGGCGCAGTTGTGCGCAGTTCGATGCGGTCCTGTGTCGTTGGGCGCTGTCGTAACTGACGTCGTGCTCCAGATCTGCTCCAGAAAAATTGGTGTGAGAGTTCGGCTGATCGTTCAAGGCGCGGGCAGGTGCGGGGGACCTCGCCGGGGTCGGAGTGAACGGCGTTGTCTCGGGGCGTGACTCACGTACGGCGAGCGACAGCGCGGATCACGAGGTGACGCCGATGTACTCCAGTCGCAGCCAGCCCTCCTGGTTCTCTGTCGTTGCGGAACAGGTAACCAGCAGGCGGCGCGTGGCATCCCGGCATGAAGCGACGTTCTTTGCGCTTGCGGGCGTTAGCGTGATCGGCAGATCGCGTTGTCGACCAAGCGCGTCTTGGCGGCCATCTGGTCCTTGATGTCGCCGTCGTTCGACAGTGACACGATCACGCTGGTCCGGCCATCTTCGGTGACGGCGCCGCCGGTGACGAAGCCGGGGGTGCCGCCGTCGTGGAACCAGGTGACGATGCCGCAGTTCGTCACGTGGCGGATCACACCGAGTCCGTAGCCGTCATAGAGCCCGCGCGGGTCCGTGGTCTTCATTTCGGCCAGTTGGGCGGGTGGGAGCAGCTTGCCGCCGAGTAGCGCGCGCCAGAACTTGCCGAGGTCCTTGGTGGTCGACACGATCTCCGCCGCCGCGCCGCCCCATCCGAGACTCACCTCGGTGCTGCGGAACGCTCCGGCGCCGGTCAGCGTGTATCCCTCGGCGTGCGGCCACGGCAGGAAGGGGGAGTCGCCGGGCAAGGTCGTGTCATGCATGCCGAGCGGCTTGATGACACGGTCCCGCACCTCGTCACGCCACGACCGTCCGGTGACCTTTTCGATGATCATTCCGGCGATGATGTAGTTGACGTTCGAGTACTCCCACTTGCTGCCGGGTGCGAAGACCGGCGGATGCGCGACGCTCAGTTCCACGACCTTTTCCGGGGCCATCTGCTTGAACTGGTGTTTGCGGAAGCCGGCTTCGGTCTGCATTTCGAGTTCCACGGTGTGCGGGTAGTCGTAGATGCCGCTCGTGTGCTGGAGCAGGTTGCGTACCTTGATCAGGTTACCGTCATTTCCGTTTCCTCGCACGAGATTCGGCAACCATTTCTCGACGCTGTCGTCCAAGGAAATACGGCCTTGCGCGACGAGCTGCAGCAGCACGGTCGCGGCGAAGGTCTTGGTGTCGCTGCCGATCCGGAAGTGGCCGTCGGTCGGCACCGGCACGTTGTGGCCGCGCACGGAAGTGCCACTGCTGCCGGTACTTTCCCTGCCTGGTGATACCAGCCGTGCCTGGACGCCGACGGCGCCGGAATCTCGGATGGCGTCCAGATCACGCTGCAGATCATGGGGTGATGCCTGCGCCACGCCTGCCGTCAGAACAGTTGCCGCCATCGCGACTATAAGAGCTTTTCGCATGCGGCGAGGCTACTGACGTCGAAGTCTATCGGCGATCCACTGAACGCTACTTTCCAAGGTAGCGCAGGCACCACCCTCTGTCGTGCGGAAATCCACTGGGGACGGTGGTGCCTGCGCTACCACGGATGTGGATGCTGGCGCCATCGCACTGCCGGGCGTGACCTGCGAGGGTTCTTTCATGGGGCTTGAGAGGAGAACGGTGGGGGCGGCGGCATCGTCTCTCATTCCGGCGGTCGCGCAGGCGGAGCCGGCCGACCGACTGGCTGATCCGGTTCGCGCTGGAGGTGAGCTGGTCGGCAGGTGCGAGTATCGATGAGCACCTGCAGAGCGAGAAAGGTGATGTTCGCGAGGTCGTCGCCAAGAACCTGGTGGGCAGCCTGTGGGATCGTGAAGAGTTCGTGAGCCTCCTGAAGTGGATGCGTGCCTATAACCGCGATCACCCCGGCCGTACCGTGCACTTCCTGGGGCACTGCATCGGTGCGCCTGCGGTGGACGACGCGTTCTTCGAACGGGTCACTGGGTACGTGCACAGGGAGCATCCGGAGAAGCTGTCGCAGCTCACGGAGCTCTACTCCGGACTGCGCCCGATCGACGCGTTCGCGTACCTGAACAAACCGTTGGCGGAACGGCGACAGCTCGCGAACAAGGCCGGGCAAGCACTCGATCTGGTCAGTGGCATAAGCGATCCGTGGGTCGTGCAGCATGCGCGCAATATCGCCCGGACGGCCGAATTCCTCAGCGTCGACGCGGCCGACGAGGCCACGGTGCCGGAGTTCATGCGTCTGCGTGACCGGGTGATGGCGGAGAACGTCGGGTGGTGGCAGCGGCAGCTCGGAGGCAAGATCTTCACGTCGGCGCATGACAACCACGTCGGGTACCTCGCGGCCGACTACCCGGTACACCCGAAGACGCCAGGGGCTTTCTGCGTGACGTTTTCGGTCGCGGCGACGTTCTGATCGGCTTCGCCTTCGACCGTGGCTCGTTCCTGTCGACGAACGAGTCGGTCGGCATGGGCGACTGGCAGAAGTTCACGGTGGGTGCTGCCACGCCGGACACGGCGGAGGCCACGCTTGACCGGGTCGCGTATGAGGACTTCTACCTCGACCTCCGCACCGCGCCCCGCGGGCACGGGCATGGGCGTTTGACGTCGTGATCCATCTCCATGACGTGACTGCGGCCGTCAAGCGCTCGGGACGGTTCCGGCGTATGGAGTCGTGGTTACCGGTTCGTCCGTGGCGATGAACCGGTATCGTCGAGGACGAGGTAGGCCTTGTCCTCCGAGGGACGGATCTGTATTCCAGGATGACCCATTGCTGAGCAGTCGTTTCGTCGAACTCGCTCTCTGCCGATCATCTCCGGTTGTATCCCAACCCCGACACCTCTCATCGGCGTTACAGGACTTTGTGCGATCTCCTCGCGACACCGCCATGCCGCCGCGCGTCAAGGCGAAAATACCACTGAAATTTCCTTGCGATCGTCGTGGAAATTAGTTATTCAAGGTCCGAGGGTTGGCTGTATACCACAATCGGTGATGAAACGCTTCGGCAACCAGGACCCTGTTCGCGCATGATTTGTGGAACTTCTACCGAAGCTCCTGTCTGGCTGGTCATTATCCTGGTTTTATCGACGAACCAGGGGGTTCTCTCATGCGTAAATCAATCGTGGTGGCAGTGGCCGCCGCACTGCTCACCGGGATGGTCGCGCCTGACGCGACAGCGGCGCCCGGTCGCTCCGATCTGCGACAGGCGATGGACGAGATCATCACTGCCGGCGCGGCCGGTGTACAGGTCAGACTGCATGACAGCCGAGGCGACTGGATGGGGACGGCAGGCAAACGTGAACTCGGCGGGCGCGACGGGGTACCGGTGAACGGCCGGTTCCGTGCCGGGAGCGTCACGAAGACCTTCGTGGCCACTGTGGTCTTACAGCTGGTGGGCGAGGGCAAGGTCAAGCTGGACGATCCCGCGAGCCGGTACCTGCCGCGGTTCGGCTTGGACGAGCGGATCACCGTGCGGATGCTGCTGCAGCACACCAGCGGCCTGTTCGACTACACCGGCGATGTCAAGTCGGACGGCTCGGTCGAGCCGGGAATCCCGTTGTCCGGCCAGGAGTTCGTGAACAAGCGGTTCCACACCTACAGTAAGCGAGACCTCGTCGAGTTCGCGCTGTCGAAGCCGGCGAAGTTCGCGCCGGGAACGAACTGGTCGTACTCCAACACCAACTACGTGCTCGCCGGACTGCTGATCGAGAACGTGACCGGCACTGACTGGGCCGAGCAAGTGGAACACCGCATCCTGCGCCCGCTCGGTCTGAGGAACACCTCGCTGCCCGGCACCAACCCGAATATCCCCGGCCCACACGCTCACGGCTACCTCGGTTACCAACATGGCGGTGCACGGCGTGTCGTCGACATCACGCGGCAGAATCTGTCGTGGGGTAATGCGGCCGGTGAGATCATCTCCACCACAGCCGACCTGGACAAATTCATTACCGCGCTGCTCGGTGGCAAGCTGCTCGCGCCTGCTCAACTCGCGGAGATGCGCAAGGTCAGGTCGCTAAGCCCCTCCGGGGCCTATGGCCTCGGCCTGGCGCAGATGAAATTCCCCTGTGGTATCTCCGTGCTCGGACACAACGGCGGGATCCAGGGCTACCGGTCGGACATGTTCAGCACAGCCGACAGCAGCACACGCTACGAGGTATCGGTGACCACCGCCGC
The DNA here is from genome assembly GCF_042723255.1 of Amycolatopsis thailandensis. Classification (NCBI taxonomy): domain Bacteria; kingdom Bacillati; phylum Actinomycetota; class Actinomycetes; order Pseudonocardiales; family Pseudonocardiaceae; genus Amycolatopsis; species Amycolatopsis thailandensis. Next base: position 15,768 of record NZ_JBHXJK010000019.1, on the reverse strand, counting down.
GGTCGACCTCGCAGATCCCGCCCAGGAGCAACGGCTCGAAGCGGCGAAATTGAAGCTCGGCAAGGTGATCGTATGCGGCGAAGCCGGGTAGCGCATAAAGGTCGTCGACGCGGCCGTCTGTTCGCACTGACTTCTACTGTGAGGAAAGAGAAAATGCCACGTATGCGCGCGCTTGCCGCCGCCACTGCCGTCGCGGCGGGCCTGCTGGCCGGATCCGGGGTCGCACTCGCCGACCAGGGAACCACCCAGCGAGGCGGTCTCGACCGCTTCTACAACCAGAAGCTGGACTGGAAAGCCTGTAACCACAAGGAGCTCGACGCGGCAGGCGCCCAATGCGCCGACGTCAAGGTGCCGCTGAACTACGCCCAGCCGCGTGGGCGCACCATCACCGTCGCGATTTCCCGGCTGGCGGCATCCGACAAGCAGAACCGGCGCGGCATCATGCTGTCGAACCCTGGCGGACCCGGTGGGCCCGGCCTCGCCATGACGCTCGGCGTCCGTGAGTCCATGACGCCGGACGTCTCGTCACGCTACGACCTGATCGGCATGGACCCGCGTGGTGTCGGCCGGTCGACGCCGGTCGACTGCGAGTGGCCGGTCGGCAACATGCTGCGCTCGGCGGGCGTCGACCGGGCAGCGTTCGACGCGAACACCCAGCTGGAGAAGGACTTGGCCAAGCGGTGCATGGTCAAGGAAGGCCCGGACGTCCGCCACATCACCACCCGGAACACGGCACGGGACATGGACGTCATCCGAGGCGCGCTCGGCGAGCAGAAGATCAGTTACTTCGGCGTGTCGTACGGCACCTACCTCGGCTCGGTGTACACCCAGATGTTCCCGCAGCGCAGCGACCGGTTCGTGCTCGACAGCGCGGTCGACTCGAAGAAGTTCGGCGTGCCTATGTTCCAGGACATGGGCAAACCGAACGAGGCGGCGCTCGACGACTGGGCGAACTGGGCCGCGGCCCGTGACGGCGAGTACCATCTCGGCAAGACCGCCAAGCAGGTCCGCGCGGGCGTCGAAGGCCTGATCAAGCAGTCGGCGCGCCAGCCGATCCGCATCGGCGAGTACCGCCTCGACCAGCACGTACTGCCGATTGTGCTGTTCGGCCCGCTGGCCGATTCTCGGCGCAACGCGGATCTCTCCGAGACCATCCGGCAGCTCACCGACGCCGCTGCGGGCAAGCCCGTGCAGCCTGGCGAAGCGCTGGAGCGCGACCTGCGCTACTTCTACAAGCCCACGCCGGGGGAGCAGAGTTCGGCCCAGGCGGCCATCATGTGCGGCGACACCCGGTCACCGCGTGACCCGGAGTGGTACTGGCGCAACATCCAGCGTGACCGTGCGGCCGAGCCGGTCTTCGGTGCCTTCGCCAACAACCTGACCGCGTGCGCGTTCTGGCCGGAGCCGGTCGAAGAGCCGACCAAGGTGCACAACTCGGTGTCCTCGCTGATCGTGCAGGCCACCGACGACACCCGCACGGCGTATGAAAGCGGCGTCGCGCTGCACAAGTCGATGACCGGGTCGAAGCTCCTGACCCTGCAGGACGTCCGCGTGCACGTCGTGTTCGGCAACTACCCGAACAAGTGCACGGAGAACGTGATCAACACGTACTTCCGCGACGGCACGCTCCCGAAGACGGACATCACCTGCCACGAAGACTGAAAAGATCGTGAGTGTTCTCGACGTTTCAAACCGTCGAGAACACTCACATCGGCGAACGGCCCGGACACCTCACGAAGACCGCGCTGGAGAATACTCGTCCATCCCGGCCCGATCCGTACTGCGGGATATCGTGCCGTCGCGGGTGAGTGGCGCGTGAATGCCGACGATGAATTTGCCGGCCGTCAGCTTAAGCGGGATGCGCACCCTCTCGCCCAGGTCCTGACCTCGATGCCCGGCATCGGTGTCAGGACCGCCGCCCGCATCCTCCTCGAAATCGGCGACGCCTCCGGGGCCGGCAAACGAACGTTTTACAGACCCGACGGCCGTCGGCGTTGAGCATGAGCGCGGGCTGTTTCTGTTCGACCTAGGCTGAGGTGGGATCGGCTCCGGCCGCCAAGCATTGGTGTCAGGAGGTTTTCGGTGTTGCGCGTGCGCCGTGGTGCACGTATCGCTCCCCGCTGGGAAGTGAGTAGAACGTGACGGGTGTCCACCGGTGGGTTGAGGATGCTCGGTACACGAAGAGTGAGTCGGTGATGGGGACCAGGGCGTATTCGTGGACCGGTTGTGGCGTCAGCTCGGCCATCGGGCCGGTGATGATGTGACGCATGCGCAGGTCCTGGTCTTCCTCGAAGATTTCGATTCGGGTGGCGGAGCGTTCGTAGGTTCCGACGTGGCACCGGATGTCGACGTTCGTTGGAACGTCGGCGGGTGCCAGTGGTTCGGGGAGTGCGATATCGGAGAGGTCGGCGAAGATTTCCCGGTAGAGGTCCGTGTAGAGGTCTCCGACGTTGCCGCCGTTGGTGAGCAGTACGACCGCGAGGCCTTGGTCGGGCAGGATACGGAGGTAGGAGTTCTGTCCGATGGTGCCGCCGTCGTGCCCGAGCAGCCGCTGCCCGTCCCAGGCGAACCGGATCCAGCCCAGTCCCCAGGAATCCCCGAGAACGTGGACGTCGGGGAGGGTGGTTTGTTCCCGGGCCATCTCGGCTGTCGCTTCCTCGGACAGGATCCGAGCGCCGTCGGCGGAGAGGCCGCCGGTGAGGTGGAGCCGGGCGAAGGCCAGTACGTCCTCGGCGGTCGAGTTGATCAGTCCGGCGGGTCCTGCCGAGCGGGGTGGTCCCCAGACCGGTGCGGGCCGCGGGGTCCCTTTCTTGTCGGGCAGGTGTCCCATAGCGACACGGAACCGCAGCGCTTCCTCCGGGAGGGTTCCGGTGTGGGTGAGCCCGAGCGGGATGAAGAGCTTGTCGCGCAGGGCGGTGTCCCACGTGGTGCCGGTCACCTTCTCGATCACCCGGCCGGCCAGGCCGAATCCTGAGTTGCAGTAGGAGAACGTCGCGCCAAGGGGGTGATTCTGGGCGGCGGTGGCGAGGTCGGCGACGTAGCGTTCCAGGCAGTCGTCGCCCCGGCCGGTGTCGGTGAAGATGTCGCCGTCGATGCCGCTGGTGTGAGTCAGCAGGTGCCGCATCGTCACCTTGCCGGTGACGACGGGGTCGGCAAGTCTCAGTTCGGTCAGCACTTCGGCGACAGGGGCGTCCAGGTCCAGCAGGCCTTCGTCGACCAGTCGCATCACCACGGTCGCGGTCCAGACCTTGGTGATCGATCCGATCTGGAAGACCGAGTCTTCGGTGACCTCGACCCCGGTGGCGGAATTGAGTACCCCGTGATGTGCCAGCACGACGTCGTCGGCGCCTTCGTTCAGTCGCAGGATGCCCAGCGTGGCGCCCGGCACCCGATGCCGTACGGCCAGGTCGGTGAGCCGTCGCTGCCAGTGCGGCTTGTCGATGACGGGATTCAAGGTGACGAACTCCGTTTCCGTTCCGGGTAGGGAAAGGCGGTTGTTCGGGGCGCGGCCCGTTTCGGTGAGTTGGTTTGGTTTGGTGTTCATTCGCAGGTTAGTCCGGGGGTAACGTGCTCGATTCGTCCAACTCGACGAACTGGGCCGGTCGGTCTTGTGTCCGGTTACGAACCCTCGTCACTCGTGTTTGAGATCCTCGGCGCGGCAGGGAAACGATAGGCCGAGAAGCAGTGGTTCCCGCGCCGAAAGACGAGATCACCCGGGTGGATGACCCAGCTCGCGCGCTGCCTGATCAACGGGTTCCCTTGTGGACAGGGTGGGGTTAACCCCACCCCGAGTGGGCAGCAGGTGTCATCGCCTCACACCGTCGGACGGCTTAAAGTTCAGCTATCCGGACTTTGAGTCGGTACACGCGGCAGGAAATCGATCCCTGCGTCAGAAAGTTCACCATTTCGGGGCGCTGCGAACGGTGCCCGAACAAGGAGGAAACAATGCGTTCGTCAGCTCGAACACGACGGCGGGGGATCGTGGCCGCACTGACAGGTGCCTGTCTTCTATTGCCCGCGGCGGCGCACGCCGACGACCGCACGGCCTCGCTCCCGGCCGCGGACATGGGCACGGTTCTGGACCGGCTGACCATCCCGGATCTCCAGCGGGTCATGGACGGCAGGCTGGTGAGTTCCGAGCGGCTCACCCGCGGCTACCTCGATCGCATCGGCTCGCTCAATCCGCGCTTGAACGCGGTGGTGCAGACGAACCCGGACGCGCTCGCGCTCGCCCGCCAAAGCGACAACCGTCGCCGCGCCCACCAGACGCGCGGACCGCTGGAAGGCATCCCGATCCTGCTGAAGGAGAACATCGACACCGCGGACCGGGAGACGACCACCGCGGGCTCGACAGCGTTGCTCACGGCGAAGCCTGCCAAGGACGCGTTCCTGGTCCAGCGTCTGCGTGACGCGGGCGCGGTCATCCTCGGCAAGGCGAACATGTCCGAGTGGGCCAACTTCTACGGCTCAAGGCAGATCCCGGGCTGGAGTGCCGTAGGCGGGCAGACCCGCAACCCCTACGTCCTCGACCGGAGCCCGTGCGGTTCGTCCAGCGGTTCCGCCGCCGCGGCGGCCGCCGGGTTGGCGACGGTGACGATCGGCACGGAGACCGACTCGTCGATCGTGTGCCCGTCCGCCGCGACGTCGACGGTCGGGGTGAAGACCACGCTGGGGGTGGTCAGCCGCGGCGGCGTCGTGCCGATCACGAACCAGCACGACACCCCCGGCCCCATCGCCCGCACGGTGACCGACGCGGCGCTGACCCTCGCGGTGATGGCGGGAGCCGACGCGGCGGATCCCGCCACGGCACCGGTGGCGGGCGCGCTGCCCGCCGACTATCGCACCATGCTCGATCGCGATTCGTTGCGCGGCAAGCGGATCGGTGTGTGGCGCAAGGGCCACGAGGGCATCGACCGCGACGTCGACCGGGTCTTCGAGTCCACTGTTCAGCGGCTCCGCGCCTTGGGGGCGATCGTCGTCGAAGGAGCGGATGTCCCCGATGTCAGTGGAATGGTCCAGCCGCACTTGCTGCCCGCCGTGCTGACCGAGTTCAAGCACGACCTCAACGGCTATCTCGCGGCGACCCCTGGCGGGCACCCCAAGAACCTCACCGACCTCATCGCCTACAACAAGAAGAACGCCACGATCGAGTTACCGGGCTTCGAGCAAGATCTGCTCGAGATGGCCGACAAGACCGACGGAAACCTGAACGACCCGGCGTACCGCGCCCACCGGGCGGCCGCGACCGGACAGGCACGGGAGTCCATCGACACCGTGGTGAAGAAGTACCGCCTCGACGCGATCGTGACGGCCACCGACCTGCCCGCACCGCCGATCTTCGGGGGCGGCGGCAGCCCCTTCGTCAGCAGCACCCGCAGCACCTCGACAGCCGGATATCCCCACATCACCGTTCCTGGAGGCTTCGCCCGGACGGGACTGCCGATCGGCATCTCGTTCCTCGGCACCCGCATGACCGACGCGTCCCTGCTCGGTTACGCCTACGCCTACGAACAGGCCACCCACGCCCGGAAGGCACCGCACTACCTGCCCACCACCCGCTGACATCGAAGGCCTGAACCCGTCCGGCACCGCGGCGCCGGACGGGTTCAGGCCTTGATGCCGGACTCCAGCACGGTGAGGTCGTCGGTATCGAAGAGGTGGTCGATGAGCCCGCCCAGGTGAGTCCAATGCTCGCTGGAGAGGGCCGCGGCCCCGTCGGCGTCTTCGGTGGCGTACAGGCGAAGCAGATCCTCGTGGTGGCTGGGGAAGGGAAGGGCGGCGGACGGCGACACTGCAATATCTTTACGACGGGACGTCGTCCCGACCGTGAGAGGTCAAGGACCCGGTCTCACGTCCTGATCGGTCACGACGAGACGATCGCGCAAACGCCTACCGGGGGGGGCTGACGCGGTCAGGCGTGCAGTAGCTGGTCGCTACCAGCCCTCCATTCCGAAACGGAGTCCTCGGACGCATGAACGCGACGTCCACTGTCAGGGGTAATGTCCGATGTCGGCAGCGGCAAGGGCGGCAAGACGCTCGGCCCGTGGTGGGCTTGCCGGTTTGGCAGGGCTTCGCGGCCATCTTCGAAATCCCGTGTGACCCAGGTCTTCTCGGTTGTGCAGATCTGCTTGACCTCGTCACGCACGGGTCGATAGCTGTTTGAGGTAGGGGAATGCTGGTCGATGCCCTTCTTGCCGGCGTGCTCGTCGTCCTGATGGTGGCTGGGGTCGATCCCGCCGCGTCGTTGCTCACTTCGGTCTTGGCGGCTTTGTCGGCGGCACCCATCGCGGTGCGCCGCAGCGCTCCGTTGGCCGCGCTGGCGGTGTCCGGTCTCGCCTATGCGGGGTCGGCGTTGCTCGGTTACGGCCACTCGAAGACCTCGGGGATCGGTGTCCTCATCGGAGTCTTCAGTGTCGCCATGTACCGGTCGCGACGGGTCGCGGCGGGCGGCTGGCTGTTCGGTGCCGCGGTGGTCATCGTCAACTACGTCGTCGGACCCTACGGTGTGCCGTGGACCGATGTCGGCATGGCGCTGCTACAACTGACGGCCGCGTGGGCGCTGGGCGAGAGTACCCGCAACTGGGCCAGGAGGGCCGAGCAGGCAAGACTGTCGGTGCTCGACGAGCGCAGGCGGATCGCCCGTGAACTACACGATGTCGTGGCGCACCACATGTCCGTCGTCTCGCTGCAGGCGGGTGTGGCCGAGTATGTGTTCGACTCCGACAGAGCCACGGCCAAGCGGGCACTGACTGACATCGGCGGAGCGGCCCGCGAGGCGCTCGGGGAAATGCGGCGGCTGCTCGACGTGTTGCGAACCGATGATCAGGACGCCGAATACGCGCCGCAACCGGGGTTGGCCGATCTCGACGCGCTGATCGCCCGTGTCCGGGACGCGGGCCTCGACCTCGAGTACGAGGTCATCGGGGCCGCGTCCCCGTTGCCCGCCGGGCCGGACCTGTGCGCGTACCGGGTCGCGCAGGAGTCGTTGACCAACGTGCTCAAACACGCGGGTGGCTCGGCCGCCCGACTGACTTTGGACTACGGGGAGACCATGCTGACGCTGAACGTGACCGATGACGGATCCGGGTCGGCGGCCCACCGGTCGGCCGGTGAGCCTGGGCGGCGCGGAATCGTCGGCATGCGGGAACGCGCCGAACTCTACGGCGGCGTGCTGACCGCCGGGCCCCGGCCGGAGGGTGGGTTCTCGGTGACGGTCAGGTTGCCGCTGTGACCATCCGCGTACTGGTCGCCGATGACCAGCCGCTCATCCGAGCCGGGTTGGTGTCGCTGTGCAACGCCGCGCCGGGCTTGACGATCGTGGGCGACGCGGCCGACGGCGGCCAGGCGATCGCGCTGGCCGCGAGCACCACGCCCGACGTGATCCTGATGGACATCCGGATGCCCGGCCTGGACGGGATCGTCGCCACTCGCCGGATCCTGGCCGGCGCCCCGGATCCGGCGCCGAGGGTGATCGTGCTGACCACCTTCGACCTCGACGAGTACGTCTACGCCGCACTGGCCGCCGGCGCGGCCGGTTTCCTGCTCAAGGACGCCCCGCCCGCCCGGATCATCAGCGCGATCCAGACCATCGCGGCCGGTGACATCCTGCTCGCGCCACAGATCACCCATCGGCTGATCGAGGCCTACGCCAGGCATCACCGCTCGCCCACCCCTGGGGACTCCCGGCTGAGCGCGCTTACCGCGCGGGAGACGGAGGTACTGCGGCTGATCGGTACCGGGGCGGGCAACGCCGAAATCGCGGGTGGTCTCGCGCTCAGCGAGGCGACGGTGAAAACCCACGTCAAGAGGATCATGAGCAAGCTGCGGCTGTCCAGCCGCGCCCAAGCGGTGGTGGCCGCCTACGAGAGCGGTCTGGTGGTGCCCGGCAGGCCTGCCGGACGCTGACACACGCTCTGCCCGCGACAGCACCTCGGCTGCTGGGATGAACCGTCTCAGGGTTTCCCCCTACCCCGCTGGGAGACCGTGGTTCAGACCTCATGGCGACGCGTTCTGAGCCTTCCCCTTGCCAGTGTTCGTGGTGGCAAAGCCACACGATCACTGGAGGTTTCCTTGCACTCGAACAGGATGAGACGGGCCGCTGCCGCCACCGTGGCGTTGGCGGGCAGCGCAGTGGGCGTTCCAGCGGTGGTCACGGCAGGGGAGCCGTCCGGGAACGCAGGTTGGCAGCAGCTCGAGCGGCGCCAGTAAAGAGAACCCCGCTGTGCTTCACACCCGTCTATCGATTAAAACAAATACGTAAAGGTGAATATCGTCATGGTGAACAAATGGAAAACCTCGCCACTGCCTGTCATTCATGTTGCCGAGTTGTGGCCGGTCAGTGGTACTACGACAACTGAAGCCTTCGTCGCCCAGCAGCACGGGCCCTGCATTGTGGCTGCCACAGGAGGTCCGGCGGACGAATCCAGGTCGCGGGTCTACTGGGACTGGGTAGACAGCGGGAATGGTCATTATCACGGGCACTGGGACGGTGGGAAAGTGATCGACGACAAAAGTAATGCCCAGATGGAAGTCGAGTACGGCTACCCAGGCTCTGGTGGCTATATCGACAGGATTGATTCATCCGGTACCTACTCCGGTGCGCACGGCATCAGATTCCACGTGTGCTTGAGACTGTCATTCGCGGAGTTGTGGAAACTGGGTTAAAACTCTTCTGGCACGCTCATCATGGCTACCGCACGGGCCCGTCCATCGCCGCTCGCTCCCCACGGGGAAGTGAGTAGAACGTCACGGGTGTCCACCGCTCAGTGGCGGGTGCTTGGAAGACGAAAAGTGAATCGGTGATGGGGGCCAGGGTGTATTCGTGGATGGGTTGTGGTGTCAGGTCGGCCATCGGTCCGGTAATGATGTGACGCATGCGGAGATCCCGGTCTGTCTTCTTCGAAGATTTCGAGCTGAGTCGTCGGTGACCTCGCCCCCCCGTAGCGGAATTGAGTACCCCGTGATGTGCCGGCACGACTTCGTCGACGCGTTCGTTCAGTCACAGGACGCTCGGAAGGCGCCGCGCCACCTGTCGACCACACGCTGACAGCACACGCCTGACTGTGTCTGGCCACGGTCAGGCCTCGGCGAGGTCGTCGGTATCGAAGAGCTGGTCGATGAGCCCGCCCAGGTGTGTCCAATGCTCGCTGGAGAGGGCCGCGGCGCCGTCGGCGTCTCCGTCGGCGCACAGGCGGAGCAGTTCTTCGTGGTGGGTGAGGGTGTCGTGGCCGCCGAGCAGTGTGGAGAACTTCCGGTGGAGGATTCGGTGGATCTGCGGGTGCAGCTGATCGATCACCCGTCGCAGGACGGGGTTTCCGGCCGCGTCGACCAGCACGTCGTGGAAGGCGTCGTCCGCGCTGAACGCGGAGGTGACGTCTTGCCTGCCGACGGCACGGGCGAACCGGTCGTTGGCTCGCTTCATGCGGCCGATGTCGTTCGAGGCCAAGTGGGGGACCCCGGTCCGGACGGCGAGTTCGTCCAAGGAACGCAGCACGGCCAGAGTGGCCGCGACATCCCGGCGATCCAGTGTGGTGATGCGGGTGTAGACACCGGGTTTGGCTTCGACGAGGCCGGTGTCGGCCAGCCGGGTCAGGGCTTCGCGGACCGGCGTGCGGCTGAGCCCGAGGCGCTGGGCGAGGTCACCGTCCTTGATCCGCTCGCCCGGCGCGAGCTCGCCGCTGATGATCGCGTCCTTTAGGCGGTCGTAGGCCGCGTCGCTCAGCCGCTGTCGCTCCAGCGGTACTTCATCCCATCGTGACATTCTGCGTCCAGTATATCGCACCTCGGCTCAGGCGACCTCGCCGAGATGTGCAGGGCCACGAGTGCTCGCACGAGAACCTGGACCGGGTCGACCAAGGGGACCGGAAGGTCCTGCGACTTCAGGCTGAGCGGCACTTCGCTGCAGCCTGCGATGACCGCCTGTGCGCCGCGGCGGACCAGGCGTCGCGCCGCCGTGCGCAGCAGTTGCGAGCCGGTCTCGCCGGCTTTGATCGACCGGATCGCGGGCATCACCTCATCGGCTTGGGATACAGGGTCTGGTTCCAGTACCGATATCCCGGCGTCGGCCAGCCAGCTGTCGTAGAGCTTCGTGCGCAGGGTGCCTGTCGTGGCGAGCAACCCGACCCGTCGCACCGAGGGGTGATGACGTGCCAGGTATCGGCCGGTTCGCTCGATCATGTGCACGAGCGGGACGCCCGCCTTCTCGGCCACGGCGGGCAGGAAGGCGTGCGCGGTGTTGCAGGGCACGGCGATGACGTCCGAACCGGCCGCGGCGAGCACGCGCGCGCCGTGGAGCAACCACGGCGTCGGATCGGTGCCACCCTCGAGCAAGGCCCGGCTGCGGTCAGGCACCGTGGGATCGCACCACAGCAGCACGCGCAGATGGTCTTGATCCGTCGTCGCCGGCGTATCCCGGACCAGTCTCGCGTAGAAGTCTGCCGTGGCCGCCGGGCCCATGCCGCCGAGTACGCCGACGAGAGGACCGGCGGACCTCGGCTGACCGGGATCGTCGCCCGGCATAGGCGGGATCACCTCCGCTCGTGGTGGACAGTTGCAATATATTGCATTTTGCATGCTGGCGATAGTGGTGCCACTGTCTACGTCGTGATGAGGCATCGCGACCTACGAGGGACGGAGGTAGCGCTGGCTGTACCCCGGATCGGGCAGAGAACGGGATTACGCGCGCCGAAGTCGCCTTCTAGGTTCGATCCCGTGGAGCAACGGATCGTGACCACCGAACGACGAGGGAACATGCGAACAGTGCAAGCCGCCGCGGCCGTGGCCACCGTGCTCGCGACGTTGCTCGCGGGCACCGTCACTGCCTGGGCCGAATCGGCCGAGACCGCCGGGCAAGCGCCCCGTACACCCGATCACTTCGCGAACCAGCGTATCGGCTGGAAGCTGTGCTTTCCGGGTGAGCTGCCGTCCGGTGTGCCCGCGGGTGCCGAACGAGCGGAATGCGGAACCTATGCCGCGCCCAGAGACTGGAATCATCCCGGTGACGGCCACCGCATCACTGTCGCGGTCAGCAGGCTGCGTCCGGCACACGGCACTCCCAGGGGCACCGTGTTGACCAACCCGGGAGGCCCGGGAGCGGCCGGGCGCATGATGTCGTTGTCCTTCCTGCGCCTGGGCCGCACAAAGGTCGTGGACAACCTGGAAGTCGTCGGCATCGACGTGCGGGGAACCGGCGACAGCACCCGCGTCTCCTGCGGCGGCTACGACTGGCTCGGTCAGGTGGATCCGAAAGACCGGCGCAGTGACAACGTCACCCGGATCTACGACGCCGCGGCTCACCAAGCCGAACGCTGCCAGCGGCAGTCGGGAGAGCTCGGCCGGTACATCACCACCGAGCAGACGGTCAAAGATCTCGATCTGCTGCGCCATCTTCTCGGTCGCGAGAAGATCAGCTGGATCGGATACTCCGGCGGCACCTGGCTGGGTGCGCACTACGCGACCTACTTTCCCCGCCGGGTCGACCGTTTCGTCCTCGACTCCAACGCCGACTTCACCGCCGGCTGGCAGACCTCGATCACCGGTATCGCCGCCGCGATGGAGCGGCGCTTCCGCGCGGACTTCCTGCCTTGGGTGGCCAAGTACGACAAGGTCTACCACCTCGGAACGACCGGCGAGCAAGTCCGCCGGAACTACGAGCGCACCCGGGCGGAGTTGGCCGCACACCCGGCTCGGCTGGCGGACGGCACCGAGTACACCGGCACTCAGTTCGATCTGCGCTTGATCAACGGCATGTACCTCAAGACCGCGTTCCCCTCAGCCGCGGCGGATATCGCGACCCTGCGCGCGGTGGTGGACACACCGGGCCGTAGCGCCACCGAGGAGCAGTCCCAAACCCTCGCACCGGGCAAAGCGGGACTCGCCACCGACGACGCGGTCGCCGGCACCCAGTTCGCCATCCTGTGCAACGACACGCCCTGGAATCGCAGTCGCGCCCGGCTGGCCGGAGAGGGCGAGGGGCTCGGCAGGGCCTATCCCTTCGCGGGGCACTATCAACTCGGCGCGCCCTGCACCTTCTGGAACCGCCCGGCCGTACGGCTCAAGACTCCCACCGGGCACGGGGTACCGCCGGTGCTGATGGTCCAGTCCGAACACGACCCGGCTACCCCACTCGAAGGCGCACAGCACGCGCACCGGACCTTCGCTCACTCGCGGATGATCACCGTGTACGGCGAAGGTGACCACACCGTGTACGGACGTTCCAACAGTTGCGTCAATGACATGGTCGAAAACTTCCTGCTCGACGGGAAAATCCCGCCACGGGACGTCGCCTGCACCGGAACGCCGCTCCCGGACCCCACCGAACCGCTTGGCTCGTCCGGGGCGATCCGGGCGGGCGACGACGCACTGGGCCTCGACCGGATCCTGCGCTGACACCACTGTCCTGCGTCACGAAACCGGCCGGGCTTTTTGGTTGTCCACAACGGACAAGCAATGACGCCGACCGCATACCGTCGATCTCACCACCCAAGACAGGAAGGCGACCGATGGAGGACTCGTTCCCCGATCTGCAGGCTCTGCTCGACGAAACAGCAGGCAAAGCCGGCGTGCCCGGTGCCGCGGTGGGCATCCATCACCGTGGGCGGGACACTGTCCTGTCCACGGGATCGACCTCGCTGGAGAGTGGGCAAGCGGTCGACGAGAACACCCTCTTCATGATCGGGTCGACGACGAAGACCTTCACCGCCGCTCTGCTGATGACGTTGGTGGAGGAGGGAACGCTGGACCTGGACACGCCGGTCGTGGCCTACCTCCCCGAGTTCGAACTCGCGGACCCCGCCGCGCGGGAGCTCATCACCGCCCGCCACCTGCTGACCCACACCGGCGGATTCCTCGGCGATCGTGACATCGAGACCGGCTGGGGAGACGGCGCCCTGGCCGCCGCGGTCCGGCAGTTCGACGAACTACCGCAGACCTTCCGGCCCGGGAGCACGTTCTCCTACAGCAACACCGGATTCCTGCTCGCAGGTCATCTCGCCGAGGTCCTCACGCGAACCCCCTACGAAGACCTGGTGCGAACACGGATCCTCGAACCGCTCGGCATGACCGAGTCCTTCTTCCTGCCGTGGGAGGTGCTTGTCCGCCCGCACGCCGTCGGGCACGCGCTCATGGACGGGAGGCCCACGGTGTCCCGTTCGCTGGGCATCAGCCGGGCCGGAAATCCGGCTGGTGGACTGTGGTCCTCGGCCCGCGATCAACTCCGTTGGGCACGCTTCTTCCTCTCGGGTGACACGAGTGGGTCGCGGCCCTTTAGCGAGGCGGGACGAACCGCGCTGATTCAGCCACAGCGACCGGCCGCCCTGGCCTTCGAAGAAGTCGGGCTGTCGTGGCTGCGTACCCGGCACGGCGACATCGACCTGGTCCGCCATGGCGGCAACGTCAGTTTTCTTCAGGTGTCGGAATTCGTGATGATCCCGGAGCGGGAATTCGCCGTCACCGTACTGACCAACAGCGGAGGCGGCGGAGCCCTCGGTACCGCGGTCCTGCACTGGGCGACCGAGCACATCGCGAACCTGGCCCCTCCCTCGCCGCGGCAAGCCATCGCTGTTCCGGTGAGCCGCCTGGCCGACTACACCGGGCGGTTCGAAACCGGCGATCTCGCCATCGACATCACCCGGTCCGGCGACGTACTGCGAGCGCAGATGGTGCTTCCCGAAGACGCGGGTGTCACCGCACCCCCGCCTTTCGAGATCGCGTTCGTCGACGATGACGTCTTCGCCCGTGCGGCGGACACCCGCCACCGCAGCGGACGGTTCCACCGGAACGAGCACGGCAAGGTCACGCTAGTGGAGATCGGCGGACGCACCGCGATGCGCGATATCTCGCCGGTCGCGTGATCGCGGCCGAAGAGGCGGATACCGGACGTGGGGGGGGGGGGGGGGCGGGTGCGCCCGCCCCGCCCCCCCCGGCGAGTGAACGCCCGACAAAAGGAGCGCCACAACCAGCGGGATCTACAGATAGGTGTGAGCGACCGCCCCCTAACCGCGCTACC